>JAUVWI010000102.1 GCA_030604195.1 Spirochaetales bacterium | reverse complement strand
TTCCGATTAAGCTCTCCATATTCGATTCTCCCTTATTTTGTCATTTCAATAGCCAAACCAAGGCATATTCTTTCGCTGTCGTGATAGCCTGAAAATCTCTTTAAATTTCTGAAAATATCCAAATATGCCAGAGAATAATAACTCGAAATGCTTATTTCTCTGGGGTAATAATCCATATCTGGTTAGAAATATCTAAAAGCTAAAGCGATTCTATGTCCGGAATAATTCACCCACACGGGCAATTGTGGTATCTTAGACCACCACTTTTTTGGTTTTAGGACTTCTCGGAACAGCCGCAGCATTTGTAGGGTGCGTAGGTGAACGTCCAGTTGCAACAGAGCTGTAATACCCGAATAAGGCATAAGGAAAACAGAGACAAGGATATCCTTAAGGCGGATACGGGGATGCATTCGGATGTCATGAAAGGAATCGAAAATCCGGGTTATTTTTATAGTATCCCGGAAAAATAGGGCCAATTTAGTCTCATAGGCCACCAGTTCCCCTACCTATACTGGTAAGGATAAGAAAGAAGGCAAGAAAGAATTCACAGTGATTATCCTCCCTGCCCTTATTATATACCAACTCAGCTTTCCTGTGTACAGGAAGTCCCCGTCGCTCCGTGCCGCCACATGGTTACGCCCCAATGGAGAATCTCTGTAATCCCGGTATTGATTTGCCTTGTATTTTCCCGGATAATAATGTTTCTTCCGAATTTCATGGGAAGGTAAAAAGCCTTATTAATATGAAGCACATTTCTGATATGTTTCATACATGGCCATTACATTTTCAATAGGAACTTCATATGTGATATTATGTACCGGAGCAAAGATATACCCCCCGCCCGGTTTAAATGCTTCAATATTGCGCTTAACCTCTTCTTTAACCTCATCAGGCGTGCCCTTGGGCAACACTTTCTGAGTATCAATGCCACCTCCCCAAAAGAATATTCTATCGCCGAAATTTTCTTTCAGAATCCTTGGGACCATTCCTGCTGCGGAAATTTGTACAGGATTTATCGCATCAACACCAATCTCTATAAGATCAGGGATTATATCGCGAATTGCTCCACAAGAATGGAATAGAATCGGACAATTTTTCTTTTTCTTGAGGTGTTGATATAAAATTGCTTGTCTTGGTTTGACAAACTCACGGTAAGTCTCGGGGGATATAATTAAACTCTGCTGAGTTCCTAGATCATCAGCTACTTTAATAATATCAATATATTTGCCAATCTTATCCAGGATGAACCTGAAAGTTTGATCTGAAAATCTAGAAGCCGATCCAATAATGCATGTGCGAATTCCTTATTCGCCGGAAGATCCATATAAAACTCAGGAATTCCCCTTATCCACGATGCTAAACCGAAATTAGTTTCTCTAAAGCCATCCAAGACCAAACAGTAATCATTGCCCAGTGAGCAGGCCCTCTCTTTCAGTCCCGCAAGCCTTGCTTCAGAATAAGGATCAGGCCATTGGTAGTTGTCTAAATCATTTATAGAAGAAGCTTTAGCCAGTGGATGAAAACACATAGTATAATAGGCACCATCAGGACCGGCCTTATGACCCAATCCCCACTGGTCAATGAATGTGCCGTCAGGCTGTTCCTCTAAAGGCTTTATTTCTGAAATATAAATTGAACGAGTATCAGCTCCGAAATATTTTAAGATTCTTTCATCCGGTATAACAACCTGCTGATTCCATGATTTTATCTGGCTACCCTGATATTTAAAACCAAGATATTCACATAGCTTTTTTTCAATTTGCACATGCATAGTAGTGTTATTTGTGGAGCCTATGTCCAGTGGCACTCTATCCGGTTCCTCTAAGGATAGGCTTTTTAAAACTCTCTGCTTTGAGCTAAATTTTTCCATATATTACCTCTTAAGACTAAAATCTCCCAGTGGGACGTTTTCCGGCGAAAATCCAATTTTTAGAAATTCCATCTCATTTTGTAATTCTACATTTGTATAATTAAATATTCCATTTATTAAACCATTGATTCCCCTCCCTGACCTTATTATTTACCAACCTGGCAGACTTATCCTCATGTACCGACCAGCCTACGATCATCCGGCTCCATACATCAACCGCAAGGTACAGATAGTAAAACTTACCCCCTACCGGTGCGTAACACTGTGGGGTAATGCAAGCCAAATTGGCTATATCCATGGATCGGAATTTCCTCCATTAGAGAGAATATTGTGAAGCAATATCAGCCGGAGGCCAGGCCGAGAAGATCCAATTTATCCGCCAGGTGGCAGGCAACCCAGTGTTCCTTGACCAGGTAGCGGCCCATAGGAACCTCGTTCTTGCAGATCTCCCTGGCATAGGGGCAGCGGGGATGGAACTTGCATCCAGGGGGCGGGTTGGCTGGACTGGGGACATCTCCGGGAAGAATAATCCGCCTGGAAACCCGGTCGGGGTGGGGGCGGGGGACTGCCGAAAGCAGGGCCTCCGTGTAGGGGTGAGCAGGATTGGCATAAAGTTCTTCCACTGTTGCCAATTCGACAATTTTACCCAGGTACATCACGGCCACCCTGTCGCTGATGTACTCTACAACAGAGAGGTCGTGGGCAATAAAGAGAATGGTTAACCCGAACTTATGATGCAGGTCATCGAGCAGGTTGAGCACCTGGGCCTGGACGGAGACATCCAGTGCCGAAACCGGTTCGTCGGCAACGATCAGTTTAGGTCGTAATGCCAGGGCTCGAGCTATGCCAATGCGTTGACGCTGCCCACCGCTGAAAGCGTATGGGTAGCGGTTCATATGTTGAGCTTTGAGACCGACGGCCTCCAGAAGGTCCAGGACCTGGGCTTTAAGCTCTGCTCCCCTGGCAATGCCGTGGATGATCTGGGGTTCGCTGACAATGTCCATCACGGTCATTCTTGGATTAAGAGAGGAAAAGGGGTCCTGGAAAATGATCTGCATCTCGCGACGGAAGGCCTTCATCTCCTTCTTGGGGACCTGGACAATGTTTACAATTTCCCCATCTTTACGAAACAGGATCTCTCCTTCAGTAGGCTCAAAGGCCCGCAGAACGAGCCTGCCCAGGGTGGTTTTGCCGCAGCCTGATTCTCCCACCAGGCCAAGGATTTCCCCCTCTCTAATGAACAGGTCCACCCCGTCCACGGCCTGGACATGGCCGACCACGCGCTTAAAGAAGCCTTTCTGGATAGGAAAGTATTTCTTCAGATTCTTCACTTCCAGCAGGATCGGTTTTTTTTGTTTCCTATCGATTTCTCGAGATTTTTTCATTCACTATCCTCAATAACTTCACATCTTATCTCTTTATCTCTGAGGCTCAAAAATAGAGGCTGCACCGAACCTTATGGGCTGGTTCCACATCCACCAGGTCTACCTCTTCCCGGCAGGCCGGTTTTTTGGGAGCCGGGCACCGGGGGTAAAAAGCGCATCCACGGGGCACTGAATAAGGATCCGGCACGCTGCCGGGAATGGGGATCAGGCGCTCCTTCAACCGGCGACCCAGTTTTGGAATAGAATTCATGAGGCCCACAGTGTACGGGTGGAGCGGCTGGTTGAATATGGCCCTTACACTGCCGCTCTCCACGATCCTGCCCATGTACATCACGTCTACACGGTCGGCCAGCTCGGCTACCACTCCCAGGTTGTGGGTAATCATGAGAATGGCCATTCCCAACTTATCCTGAAGAGACTTCATCAATTCCAGGATTTGAGCCTGGATAGTAACGTCCAGAGCTGTAGTCGGTTCATCGGCTATAAGGAGCGAGGGGTGGCAGGAAAGAGCCATGGCAATCATGGCCCGTTGCCGCATACCACCCGAAAATTGATGGGGGTACTCATCGAAACGTTGTAAAGGCATGGCAATTCCCACCCTCTCCAGCATCTGCACGGTAATCCTTTTGATATCTTCTTTTTTTATTTTCTGGTGGAGCTGCACTGCCTCCGCAACCTGGTTGCCTATGGTATGCACCGGTGAAAGGGAAGTGAGAGGCTCCTGGAAAATCATGGCAATCTCGTTTCCACGGATGCTCCGGATAAGATCACCCTTGGGATTAATGGTTGCCATATCGAGGGGGGGATTTCCATCTCTCCGATCGAATAGTATCCTGCCCTGAACGATGCGGCTCCTTTTAAAAGGAAGCAAGCGGAGAATGGAAAAAGCGGTTACACTCTTCCCGCAGCCAGATTCGCCCACCAGGCCCAGTGTTTCGCCGGGCTTGATCTCCAGGGACACACCGTCCACCGCTCGAATTACCCCGTCCAGTGTGTAGAAGTGGGTCTTCAAATTATCGACGCGAATAATATATTGCTGATTATTTGATACTTTCATAGTTATATTGTGTATGGATCGGCAGCATCACGCAGGCCGTCGCCGAGGAAATTGAAAGCAAGGATGGCTATAGCTATGAAGACAGCTGTAGAGAATACCCACGGATAGAGAGCAATGGATTGAAGATTCTGTACTTCTTTAAGGAGCACTCCCCAACTGGTAATCGGCGGGCGTAGTCCCAGCCCCAAAAAACTCAACGCCGCTTCCGCCAGGATCATAGCCGGCATAGCCAGCGTAGCGATCACGATTATGTGTCCAAAGGTTGCCGGGACTAGATGCTTGAAGATGATTCGCGCATCACTTGCCCCTGCTAATTTTGCGGCCAGGATGAACTCTTCGTTGGCTAAAGTCAGCACCTTCCCCCGAAGCTGGCGGGCTAACCAGGTCCATCCGATCAGTGACAGGATTATGGTTATCATAAAGTAGGTACGCAGGGGCGGCCAGTGAGGAGGAATGGCCGCCGACAGGGCCATCCACAAGGGAATGGCGGGGAAAGAGCGAACCAATTCGATTAATCGCTGTATTATATTATCAACCCAACCACCGTAGTAACCAGAGACAATGCCCAGGACGGAACCGAAGGCCAGGCTCAAGAACACGCCTACCAGGCCGATGGTAAGTGAAATCTGGCTACCATAAAGGATACGCGAGAACATGTCCCGTCCTTGCCGGTCGGTGCCCAGCAGGGATACCACCCCACCAGGGGCTTGAAAGAGGTGGATATCGGTTTCAATCAGTCCGAAGAGTTTGTAAGGATCTCCATGGGCGAAAAACCGGATCGGGATTTTTTTGCTCTTATCAGGTTCATAAATTTTGCGCAGGTTCTTATCGATGGTCAACTTGACGTCGTATACAAAGGGCTCGAACTTTCCCTGGTAAAAGAAGTGGATCCGTTGTGGAGGCATATAGATGTACCTTCTAAAGCGTGTCGAGATGGTGTAGGGTGCCAGGAAACCGGCAAGCAGGGCCGCCAGGTAATAGGTCAGTATAACAATTCCTCCCACTATGGCCATCTTGTTGCGAATAAACTTACGCCACATCAGCTGCCATTGGGAGGCAGCGTAGATGTTTTCTATAGCTTTCCCGGAGGCCGGTTCTGCCAGGTCCGTCTCCTCGAATTCCTTCCCACTCTCGGCCAGCCTTTCGTAAAGTTTGAATAGCTCCTCTGAGCGAGTTTTATTATCACTCATTTGTATACAATCCTCGGGTCGGCCCAGGCCAGGGCAATATCGGCCAGGAGGTTGGATACCAGAAGCAGCAGGCTCATAAACAGCAGAAATGTTCCTGCCAGGTACATGTCCTGGGAGAGCAGGGCGCGCAGGAGCAGGGGCCCTGTGGTCGGGATCGATAAAACAATGCCCACAATAGTGGACTCCGAAATAATTTTAGGGATTTCCATGGCTATGACACTGATTAAAGGATTGATGGCCACCCGAACGGTGTATTTACTGATTACCTTCCGTTCCTTGAGCCCTTTGGCCCGCGCTGTGGTTACAAACTGCTGGCTCAAGACCTCCAGCATGTTGCTGCGCATGATGCGTTGGAGTTGAGCGGTGCTGGCCAGGCCGAGGATAACCGCTGCCGGAAAGATGTGAGCGAGGTAGTCCAGTAACTTGGCCAGGCTCCAGGGAGCATCCATCATTTCACGTGAAAGTATTCCGCCAACCGGGATGCGCAGAACCACGATGCCAAAGAACATCCAGAGCAGTGCCAGCAGAAAACCGGGCAGAGACAATCCCAGGAATCCCAGCAGGGCCAGAGAATGGTCAGCGATGGAATACTGGTGGGTGGCCGAGTATATGCCGATTGGCACAGCCACAGTCAACATGAAAACCAGTGACAGCCCTCCTACCAGTGCGGTGTAGCCCATACGCCCCAGTACCAGGGGCAAGACCGGACTGTTCCATTCCAGGGACCACCCGAAATCACCCCGAAAGAAGCCTGAAACCCAGCGCAGATATTGAATATATATGGGTTTGTTCAACCCGTAGAGCTCCTGCATTTTCTTGATCGTTTCTTTATCCTGCCCGCCACCGGTTTCGGCTATTTCGGCCTGCAGAGTGGTGAAAAAATCACCCGGCGGCAGCTGGATGATGATGAACACGATGATGGACACTATGATAAGTGTAGGTATCATGCCCAAAATGCGCCTTGCGATATAAGCTAACATGAGATGATACTCCTCATACGTGCATCGAAAAAGGGACTCTTACAGCCCCCATTTAAAAGGGGCTGCAAGAGATTACCGGCATGCGATCCAGCCGGCAAGTCAAACAAAACTATAATTCTCGCCTTACCTTCCGGGTTACTGCTCTATCCAGAATTGTGGTGGATTTTGCGTGCCGGGCGTAAAAACGAGCCAGTCGGAGGTGTGATGTTCCATGACGTTGTGAAAATTGTCCTTGATTACCACCAGTCCGGGGGATATACCCACAGTGCCGACGGTAAACAAGCCTTCAGTGGAGCGTCTGACGATTTCCCTGGCAATTTTAAGTTGTTCGGCAGGGTTTACACTGGCCTTGTACTGGTCGTAGAGGTTCATCACCTCCTTGAAATGGCTCGGAGGTTCGTCACCCAACTTTCCACCTGACTTGTACCACATGCCGAAGGTCGGTCCCATCCACGAACGGTCATCGAATGGGAACTGGTATATAGGATCTACCATTGGAACCAGGCCGCGATCGGTCTCCCAGGTGGCAATCATAACTTCATTACTGGTGGCTCTGGGCCAGTATACATCACGCGACATGGTCTCCAGTACCGTCTTTAGACCTATGGCATTCAGGTTCTCGGTAATTATCTCCAGGGCGTCCATGCTGGCGCCGGACACGGCGTCCGTGGACTCGATGATCAGCTCTACCCTGGAGCCATCCGGGAAAGTGTAGAAGCCGTCAGAATCTTTAGTCAATCCGATCTCTTGCAGCAAAGCCCTGGCTTTCTGGGGATCGAGCTCTGCGTAGTAAGTTTCAATGTCCTTCTGGAAGAGGGCGGAATCGCGCACAACACTGATGGTGCGCGGCACAGCCTGGCCCAGGAAGGCGACCTCGTTGATCAGGTCCCGGTCTATGCACAGGGAGAGTGCCTGGCGGAATTTCAGGTTCTGTAACAACTGGCGGTATTTGTTATCCGAGTAACTCTGATTTGGAAAAAGGGTAACACTGGAAGCATCAGCCTTGTCCCATAAAAGCAAGTGGTAGTTGCCGGCTTTAGCGTTTTCCTGGTAGAGGGTGTACTTGGAGAAGTCGATGCGGCGGTGCTGCATGTCCAGATTACCAGCAATAGCCAGCAGGTTAATGGCCTCGTTACTCTCGACCAGGGTGTAGTGAATCCTGTCGATGTAAGGCAATTGTTTGCCTTCCGGGTCTACCTTCCAGTAGAAGGGATTACGTTCAGCAATCATTTCGGTAGCCCCGGGTTCCCATTTGGCCACCTTCCAGGCATACATAACCGGAAGCTCGGGGTTGAAGTTGAAGACCTTTTCCTCGAAGGTCAAGTAATCTGATTTCGGGTTGTACTTTGGATGAAACTGTTCCAGGTAGTGCCTGGGAGCAAAGAAACCGAAGCGCTCAAAACCCAGCGGCCACTGGCAGCCATGGAAAGCCAGGCCAACGGTTTCGGCCAGGCCATTGGGTCCGGCAAACTTCAGTTTAATAGTGGTGTCGTTAACCTTCTCCAGTTTCATGGGCTGGCCTTTGATGACCCATTCGCCGTGAGGGGCGGGCGTGATATTTTTGTCGAGCTCGATATCCTCCCACCAGAAGATGATATCATCCACGGTGAAAGGGGCGCCGTCAGACCACTTAAGGCCCTTACGGAAGTAGAGGGTCAATTCGGTGCCGTCTGCCGCCCATTTCCATTCCTTAGCCAGGCCCGGCTGTATCGGATCTGATGGATCCAGCGGCCAGCGCAAAACGGACTCATAGATAAGGCGTCCAAGGGCGTGAAAATCCTTGACACCAAGGAAGGCCCGGTGCCAGGTGCCGCCATACTGTCCTATTGACTTGTTTGGCTGGACTACCAGCGGTTCTTCGGGAAGCCTTTCTTTCAAGGCAGGAAGTTTGCCCTGTTTTACCAGATCAGTAAGCGCCGGGGCTTCTTTTAACATTTCAGCTGGTCTTGCTTCCGGAACTTCCGGTTTAGCCTCTTCCTTTTTGCCGCCGGCACTGACAGTGAAAGATGCTAATAAAAGCACGGCAAAAACCATAAGGATGATTCTGCAAAGTTTGTTCGCAATCATTTCTATCTCCTTTTTAAATAAAGATTTTAATAATGCTTTCCCACAGATTAATTATAAACTATCTCTGCCTTTTGTAAATAACTCTTTTTCATGATGGTCTCTTTTTGATTTCTTTTTGACTCGTTCAGTTTTTTCCACCGTCATTACTGATGGCAGTAGGAGTGTATTGCAATACCTTTCACTCCTACTAATATTTTTTTAGATGATCAAACAGGTGTTCGATCATCCACCTGAGCAAAATATTAAACGCATGATCAACCTCCTTCCTCTTGTGCTGACAAATTCAACTCTTCAGCTAAAGACAATAAGCTTTGTTTTAGAAAACTCTGTTGCAAACATTCATTTATCCTACAAAATCTTGAGGAGCTTTTTACTCAAATCTGCCGCTTCTTCGTAAGTCGGTGTTGATGTCAGCATCAGTACACCTCGCCTACCAAAAAAATCGATGAGCTTTTGAGAATAATCAAATAGATCCACGTTATTCAAATCGTTGTGATCCCAATAATAGTGCCTCAGGTTCAAGGCCACTTTTCCGGCTGATATTTCTTTGACCTTTTGCCAATTGTTTTGAGGCATCACAAGGTCGACACCACGAACGCCCCGTGTCTCCACCATGACTGGTAAAACGTGCGTAATATCTCCGCAGGAATGAATGATGATTCCGCCGAAAGCTTCAGATATTTTTTGATTGTACTTTAACCCAAACTCTCTGTAGGTATCCGGAGACATGATGGCTGCCGTGTCATCGCTGATCCTGATGCCAACGCCTGGAGGAATGAACCAGGGCTCATGACCCATGGTGTACAAATGCTTGATCTGACTTATCTGGAGCTTCACATATTCAATCGTTGCCTCCGTTATCATTTCAAGTAGTGCGTGCACCTCAGCAGGGTGCAGTATTGTCCCTTCAATAAAAGAGGTATAATCCCAAATCAGAGAGGCAGTGACCAGAGGAGAGGGTACATTGACCAGCCGTAAAGGCAATTCACTGTTCGACTCGAGGAACTCGATGCGTTTAAGGAACTTTTGATAGATAGGGCATCTATCCGGGTCCGGTATTTGCAGCTTGTAGATGTCTTGAATATTGTTGCCATCGATAAGCGGTTTGACCCAAGGGTCGGCCACATCGTTGGGCACATATTCACAACCAAAGGCAGCGGCTATGATTCCAATCCCCAGATTGGGCTTAATATTCGGGAAATTGTAATCATCTACTTCTGCCAATGCTTGATAATAATTCTCATTCCAAGTCAGCTCTGTAGTATCGCTGTCGAAGTGTTCAGTAGTGGCCAGATGAAAATCCCCTGCTTCGACAATGAAGGGAACTTTGTCTGTGTTTTCACACAACCACGTCATACGGATGATCTCTCGTTTTTCATCATTGGTTGAGCGCATAGGTTATCCTCATCTCTACTCTGGGGTTTTATAGTTCACGTAGTTGAACTCATTGCCGTGGAGTCACCTCCTGATCTTTATGATTCCTTCAGTTGGGACACGTATTCATGAATATTCTGCTTGAAATAGCTGGGATTTTGCTTGGCAAGCTTATTGAATATAGTTCTTGTCAGGTGCTGGCTTATTACTTCGCCCACTCTTTCAGGTTTTTTTTCTATCAGTAGTTTAGATATTTGATGATGCTCGCTGATGATATCATCCCATGGAAACGGTGATGATAGACGTAAGACCCTGAGCCTGTCCAAGTTATAGGCCAGTTTTTTTATCTGATCCCAGATTCTTTCTTTATTAACCGCCCTGTAGATAATGCGATGGAAGTCGTTATCGAGGGAGAACATCCTTTCATAGTTTTTCTTTTCTTTACACAGCTCCTGCGTTTTCAAATTGGCATTTAATTCAAATATATCCTTGTCAGAAAATACAGAACAGGCTTCTTTGATCACAGCTTGTTCTATGACTCTTCTTACAAAGCGGGCTTCTTCAGCTTGATCAATGTCTATGAGCGATATAAAAGAGCCTTTCTGGGCGACGACTTCCATGAGGCCGTCTTCTACAAGCCTGATAAAGGCTTCACGTGCAGGGGTACGACTGATTCCTAACGCCTCGGCGATTTCTGATTCACTCACCACGGAACCAGGCGGGAGGTGAAGCCTGATGATGTTGATTCGTAGTACATAATAAGCCCATTGCCTGATCGGCTGACCCGGGATTTTATTAAAAAGATCAATATTCATTTGACGGACCATTTAGCTACCATACTAGTATACTTGTATGCTAGCATATCGCATTTACTATTCTCTGTCAACTATTTTTTTAAAATTCAATCCTGACGCATGAAGTGTTACATGCAATGGAATTGTCCTAAATCTGGACTCTTTCTGACAAGATATAAAATGTGAACCTCAGACAAATAGAGGTTTCAGACTACTATCTCTATCATATTTGGATATTTTCAGAAATTTAAAGAGATTTTCAGGCTATCACGACAGCGAAAGAATATGCCTTGGTTTGGCTATTGAAATGACAAAATAAGGGAGAATCGAATATGGAGAGCTTAATCGGAA
>JAUVWI010000044.1 GCA_030604195.1 Spirochaetales bacterium | reverse complement strand
TTGTAAGGGAATCCATAAATAATGTCTAGTGTATGATAAAGTATACACCCTAAGATAATGAATGCGCTTTGTCTATGAAAATAATCTTTCATATATAGACCTTCACTCTCTAAAATGAGAACTGCTGTAAAAAAAGACTTGACTCAACTTAGGAAATATATATTGTACTAAAATTGGGGTATATTTGTCAAAAGGATATTAATTGATTATTGATATGAATTTTTATAATCCAACCTGAAGGAAATAGTCAAGAATCGTACACAGAATCGAGAGATGATATCAAAAGAACAGTGATGAGGCCCCACAAGATCGATGAAACCTTTCCGATATGGCGCCCTCTGCATGTTTCTTTCGCCTGAGGTCTTGGAAGTAGCGCTTTGAGTGTTGTTCGTGATAACTCTCCGATGAGCAGACAGAGCAATCAGGGTTGTATTGTTGTTGTGTTTCAGGCGAATCAGGCGAATCGAGGTGTTTCTGCCTCCACCCATCCGGAGCCAGCCGTACAATATAGGGCTTCTCGAACCATTTGCCCCGAGTGCGTGAGGAGTACAAGCCGTAGCGTCGGATGTATTGCACGCCTTTTGGAGGTAGGTGTTGGGTTAGAAGGGCGATGAAATCGGATGCATCGAAGAGCTTAAGGTTTTCTTTGAAATACTGGTTATAATCTGTGTGGAAAAACCTGAGTGTCTCCAGCTTAGCAGGTTATCCGCCATGTGTTGTGATGGACTCATATACAGCTCTGATAGTGAGATTGATATTCAAACTT
The DNA here is from genome assembly GCA_030604195.1 of Spirochaetales bacterium. Lineage (GTDB taxonomy): Bacteria > Spirochaetota > Spirochaetia > SZUA-6 > DRHE01 > DRHE01. The sequence continues at coordinate 29,421 of JAUVWI010000044.1, read as the reverse complement.
TTCAATAATCCAAAAGCCTAATGGCAGGGGGGAATAAAGTGAGCAAAAAAGGGGGAATTTAAATGATCGCTAACATTCCAGTATTTATCTTTATTCAATGGGTTTTATGTGTTTCTTTTTGCAGCCGCCGGCTAAGCTTGCGCTTTCAGGGCAGGTGAGAAAAAGGCCTGAAGCGCGAGCTGTAACCGGGGAATTATCCGAAGTGGTATATTCTTAATATCAAGCTTTGTATTCAGCGCTGGAAAAAGCAAGGTAGGGAAAATATATTACACCCAGGAACAGGGCAAGAATGACATGCCATGCCGGCTGTCCAAATTTTTGTACAAATGCAAGAAGAACTATAATAGCGATCACAACATTTACAATTGGAATGAAAAATAGAACGATCCACCATACCGGCTTATCTACAATCTGCAGATAAACGATAACATTGTAGATGGGAATGAGAATTGCCCAGCCCGGTTTTCCTGCTTTTGTAAATAACTTCCAGTTTGCAACAATTAAAATAACTGCAACAGCCAGCCAGAGAACCACTAAAAATGGATTTACCGTTGGAGATTCGTACATACTATTACCCCTTGTTCAATTAATTTTAGAAAGCATAGGCGGTCCAGCTCCTTTTGTCAATGAGAAGAACAGGTTTAAGAATAATTCAGATAGTTTTTTAATCTATCCATGGCCCCCTACTCCGCATCCAGTGCAAAGTCAATAGAGGCGTAGTTTATCTGTGCTTCACCTGCGACGGTAAAACGGGCCAGGAGGGCCAGGCGTAAATGCAGATCCTCTGCCAATTCCTTACTGTTTGGCAGCTCTCTCACTTTCAACAGGTCAGGCCTGATTTCCTGGTGGGGTTGAAGGTCACCGATGTAGTAATGGGCAGGCTCTGCACCCAGCCCGCCTAAAATGTAAGTGACCTCCAGGTCATCAATCCTGCGGGCGGATTGGTTTTCCAGCCGGACCGCCCCTGAAGGATCTTTTTTTAAGGTAATAAACTCTTCCTGGTAGAGTACTCCTCTTATCTCTTTCCTTTTTGCTTTTAGTCCCCTGATCAATCCCGGCGGGCCGGGGTTCACCGGATCATTCAAGTTCAGCCTGCGGAATATATTAAGCGCCGCTCCGTAGAGCTTATCCGCTTGCGGCAGCAGCAGCCTGTTCTCCATTGTAAAAGCCATAGATGCCAGGGCAAAGGCGGTTGCCCGCTCAATAAACTCCCGGTGGGTCTCTATTTCGGATTGAGATACCAGGTATTGGCCTGCCAGAAGGTAGAGGTCATTCTCCAGGCATAGATCGATCAGCTTTTCCCTGCTCCCGGGGAGGCCGGCTCTGAAGTCCCGGGTCAGAGCGGTTAATTGACCATGGATGTTGCTGCCATCGATGGCAGCGCCTGCAATATCATCTGCAGCCCGGTCCGCGGCTTCTCTTTCCCTGAACTTTAATATCCTGTTTGCAGGCAGATCGAGGAGCAGAAAAGAATTGTCATGGGTATCCAGGACTGCCTGGAATAGTGGGGGCAGGGCCTCGCTGTAAACGCCGGGAATACTATCAAGCTGCCAGAGCACCTGGCCAAGACGTGAGAACTTCCAGAGCTGGCCGCTGCCGCCCAGCAGGAAACTGCCATCCGGATATACCTGCAGGGTCTGGGGCAGTGGCATCTGTGCCACCAGGATCTTTGGTCGAATCACACCCCTTTCTTTTCCTGTTAAATCCAGAATGTGTATTGCCCTGCCCGCGCTGTCATAAAGCCACAGGTTGCCTTCACAGTCCGGGGCCATGGCAGTATAGATGCCGAAGGGGAGTTTTATGGTATGTTGTTTCAGGCTGCCCTGCCGGCGCAGGAAGATATTCAGCTCTCTCCCCTTAAGCAGGGCAACGCCTCCCCCATTGATTCCGCAGAAGGTATCCGCCATTTCTAAATTGGTTGAGTATTCTTGCCGGCTGCCGGAAAGGGGTTGAATGAAGAGTATATTGCCGCTCTCCCTATCAAAGAGAACAATCTCTTCCCGCTTGTTAAGCAGGATATTGGCAGGGATAAAGCCCGGTGGAAATTTCAGGGAATTAAAAAGTCCGGCTGCCGTGTGGGGTGTGACCTGGCATAGGGATCCCAGAACAATATAGGAGCTGGCAAAACTCAGCAGGACCTGGTTATTGCCCGCGGCAAGGCCCGTAACCGTTGAAAAATGATTTTCCGCAGGTGCAGGGTTTAGCTGTGCCAGGCTCTCTATATTGAACTCAAAGAGCAGTTCCGGCCGGGGAAGGAGGGTGGGCAGGATAGTATGATCGCCGCTCTCCGTGGAATTGCCGGCCGCAAGAACCAGGCTAAATAAAAAGAGCAGCAATCCGGGAAAGAGGCTGGAGCAAAGGCTTCTGCGGCCGGTTGTCACCCGCGGTAGCCCAGTTCTTCCAGGCACAGGCAGGCCGTGCCATGCTCATCCCAATGCACTGCCCCGCTACTATATATAATAGTAGACTCGTGACCTTTACCCAGCAGCAGAACAGTATCCTCTTGCTCAGCCCTGGTCAAAGCCAGCTTGATAGCCTGCTTGCGGTCAGCTACCAGAAAGAGTTCTTTATCCGGAAGAGCAGGCTCGATGGCCGAAGCAATCTGGCGGAGAATGGTCATGGGCTCCTCGCCCCGCGGGTCTTCATCGGTAAGTATAATACGGTCGCAGTAACGGGCGGCAATCTCACCCTGTTGAACCCGTTTTTCAATATCACGCTCTCCCGCAGAACCGAATACCGCTGTCACTTTGCCCCGGGTATGCTCTTTAACCAGGGGCAGCAGTTTCATGAAAGCCCCGGGGGTATGGGCATAGTCTACAAAGACCCGAAAGGGTTGCCCCAGATCCACGATCTCCATGCGCCCCTTAACCCCCCTGACCGCGCTGAGTTGAGCGCAGACAGCGGCCAGGGGGAGACCAAAGAGCTTAAGAACCGTGAGAGCGGCGGCCATGATGTTTTCCACGTTAAAGAGGCCGGGAAGATTCACTGCGGCGCTTTGCGCCTCCCCCTGGTAATGGAGGGTAAAGGTGGAGCCGCAAAGATCAGCCGTCACATTTGCAGCATGGAGGTCTGCCCGGCTGTTGTTGAGGGAGTAGCTGAAAACGGGAGAGTTGCTCTGACTGCGGAAGTATTCATGGTTTGGGTCATCCATGTTGACCACGCCGAAGCGGGGAATGGCCGTTTTTTGTGGCGAGCGGGACAGGGCGCGGAAGAGGTTGGCCTTATCCGACCTGTATTGCTCGAAGGTGCCGTGAAACTCCAGGTGTTCATGGGTAACATTGGTCAGAATGGCAACATCGAAGTCTACATCTGCCAGCCTGCATGTGCGGGAGGAGAGCCCATGAGAGGTCGCTTCCACCACGGCAATAGTGGAGCCGGAATCCTTTATCTGCCTCAACAGCTTATGGATTTCCGGGGCCTCCGGTGTTGACTGGCGCAGGGTGTTTTTTTCCGCTCCGGCCCGGGCCTTAAATTGTACTGTAGATATAAAGCCGGCGGGTCTCTTTAGAGCCTCACAGAGCTGGTAGATAAACCATACTGTTGAGCTTTTACCGTCAGTGCCGGTAACCCCGATAACGGCCAGCTCCCTGGAGGGATAGTTATAAAGGGCGGCGGAGAGAGCAGAGAGTGAGCCGCGGGAATCTTCAACCTGTATATAGCTGATTTCCCGCCGGTATCGGCTTAAGTCTTGTGAATGCAGCACGGCCACGGCGCCCCTTGCTATTGCCTCTTCAACATAACGGTGACCGTCGGTGTGCAGGCCTTGAAGTGCGGCAAAGAGGAAGCCCTCTTTGACTTCACGGGAATCATAGGCTATGCCCTTGATTTTCTGCGCCAGGCTGCCGTGGCTTTTCAAGACCTCTATGTTCTGTAATAATCCGGAAAGTGTCATACCACCCCTAATTTTTTGAAGCTTAGCACCCATTGTCTTATTCATCAATATCCATTAGCATGACCGCCATAATAGATGCAAGGTGTAAAGCAGCACATGTTGTCATTTTTTGATCTAAAACATCCCTACCTGACCCGTCACCTTATAGCCTATATAGGCAATAAGAGGGCCCTGCTGGGCTTTCTCCATGATGCGGTAAGCCGTATATGCACTGATTTGGAGCGGGAAAGGGTGGTTTTCCTCGATCCCTTTGCCGGTTCCGGGTCTGTTGCCCGGCTGGCCCGCTTAATGGGTTTGAAGGTGCTGGCCAATGACTGGGAGTTCTATTCTTATATAATAAACCGGGCCCATCTATCTGTAAATGCGGGCGAAGCGGCAGGACTCTTTGCCGGCAGGGGCGGATATGAAGAGGTGTTCAGTTTTCTCAATAATCTTTCCCCGCCGCCGGAGCAGGAGCGCTATATCTCCAGGTATTATTCACCTCAGAACACGGTCGCTGCGGATTACCGCAGGGAAAGGCTCTTCTATACCCGTGAGAATGGACTGAGAATTGATGCCATGCGCAGTAAAATAGAGGAGCTTTATCCCGGTTTCGAGGGGCAAGAAGGCAGCCAGGAAGAGAGCGGCAGCAATAGCAACAGCCGCCGCCGTAGCCGCCGCATAGAGAAGGAGCTGCTTTTAGCCTCGCTGCTCTACCAGTGCGCCACCCACACCAATACCTCCGGCGTATTCAAGGCCTGCCATAAGGGTTTCGGCGGTCACGGTAAAGATGCTTTAAAGAGAATAATGGAGCCGATTCATCTGGAAATGCCGGTGCTGATTGACTCCGCTGAAAGGGCTGAGGTTTTTCGCCTTGATGCGGCGCAGTTCTTAAGAGGGCGCAGCGGTGATATCTGCTATCTGGACCCACCCTACAATCAGCACCAATATGGCAGCAATTACCATCTTCTAAATACGATAGCTTTGTGGGATAAGCCTGCGGCAGATATTGAGCTCAACACCGAAGGTGTCTTGAAAAACAAGGCGGCAATCAGAAGGGATTGGGTTAAAACCAAATCGCCCTACTGTTATAAACAGAGCGCTCCTCAAGCCTTTAAGGAGCTTCTTTCAACCATAGATTGCCGCTATTTGCTGGTAAGCTATAACACTGAAGGGATTATCCCCTTCGGTGAATTAACTGATATGTTGGCCTCTCTGGGCCGGCTTGAACTTTTCACCAGCGATTATATCAAATACAGGGGGGGGAAACAGAGCATTTCCCGCAGGGTGAATAACCTGGAATTTCTGCTGGCTGTTGACCGGAAAAAAAGGAGTAATCTGGCCTCAAAGGGCAAAGTCGCCGATCTGCTTATCAGTAAAAAGCTGAGCATGCTTTTGAAAAGCTCTTTTAATCCGGGTCGGGTTGTTGAACATTTTACTGCTCAGAATTCGCGGTTGGTTATTGAAAACAGAGAGGGCAGGGAGATCCTGCTGCCAATGGCGCATCTATACCGGCTGGATCAGGGCTTTGAGCTTCAGTTGCTGGAATTGGCAATTGATGAGCAGAGGGAGCTTATCAAAAAACTCAACGCATGTGAATGCCGGGATAAAATGGAAGAGATCGATATCCTGGTCAATATATTGACCGGCAGACTAATGGAGGAGGAGCGGTTAATCTACAGCAGGCGGGTGCTATACCTATTAAGGAAGTTCGCCTTCCGCAAATATCGCCGGGAATTTGAGAGTGTTTTTGCGCGTTTGAGTGAATTGACTGAAGCTTCCCCGGAACTTTTTGCCAGGGTGGGGCAGGGGCTGACTCCGCTGGCCCGGCTGGCTGCAGCCCGCTTTAATGGGTGAGCACCTAGAAAGCCCGTTGTTTTTCAGGGAAACGAACTATCATATGGATTCTTGAGCTGCCATTATGGATATTCTCAATTGAGTGCTCTACATCGCAATTATAAATTATAAAATCGCCTTCATGGAGCTCGCTTTCATTTGTCCCTGCCTTCACAAGAACAGCTCCTTCAAGTATGGTAAGATATTCCTCAGATTTTGGCTCATGTGGTTTGGAATGAAGGGAACTGCCCTTATCAAAAGTGAGAATATAGATTTCCAGATCTTCCGCCATCATAATTGGTGACAGCACCTGCACATGCAGGCTATCTTTCGCTGTATCCAAAACAGCCATATTTCCCTTACGAATTACAATAAACCTTTTGCTGCTTTCACTTTTGCCTTTCAAGATAGCATCAAGTTCAATCCCCAGGCCGCGAGCAATCTTCCACACCGTTGCAACTGTAGGGTTTACCTTTTGAGATTCTATCTGAGAGAGCATGGCTTTCGAAACCCCGCTTCGTTCAGCCAGGATATCCAGGGTGAGCTGCTGTTTTTTTCGAATCCTTTGAATGTTTTTTCCCAGCATGGGAGGATTTTCATCTTTCATCATTAAACTCCGTAAAAAGGTATTGACATCTTGCCATTGTATGATATTTTAGATTAATATTCAATATATCGAACAACATATAAAGGTATACCAACATGAAAATTTTACTTACCGGTTCCCTCGGGCAACTTGGCAGTGAGCTTGCTCCTGCTTTAATGACACAATATGGTGAAAACAACGTTGTCCTCACAGATATTAGAAGTATAAAGGAAAATCCGCTATCTGAACAAGGGCTGTTTTTTCAGATTGATTGCCGGGATTCAGAGAGGCTTTTTGAGATCGTAAGCAAAGAGAAGATTACCTGTATCTATCATCTTGCCGCACTTCTTTCAGCGGTTGCCGAGTCAAAACCTCAGGAGGCGTGGGATATAAATATCAATGGCCTCTATTCGGTTTTAGAGGTGGCACGGGTGCATGGATGTTCGGTTTTTACTCCCAGTTCAATAGCAGCCTTCGGCCCGAACACGCCGCGGGATTATACACCCCAGGATACTATTCAACAGCCTACATCGATATATGGTGTTACCAAGGTTACCGGTGAGCTCCTGTGTAACTACTACTATCATAAGTATGGGGTAGATACACGGGGAGTAAGATACCCTGGTATTATTTCAAATGTAACAATGCCGGGAGGGGGAACAACGGATTATGCAGTTGAAATATACTATGAGGCCATTAAAAAGAAGAGATACACCTGTTTTTTAAAAGGAGACACCTATCTTGATATGATTTATATGCCGGATGCAATTAAGGCAGCGATTGACCTTATGGAGGCTGATCCGGCAAAACTGCGCCATCGAAATGCCTTCAATGTCAGCGCAATGAGCTTTTCCCCCGAGGATTTATCAGCCTATATACGAAAATATATCCCTGAGTTTGAAATAAGCTACAATATTGACCCTGTTCGCCAGTCCCTTGCAAACTCATGGCCCAATATGCTCGAGGATTATGCAGCCAGGGTTGAATGGGGATGGGCTCCTGAATATGACATCGATGCTATGACACGCGATATGCTCGAGGTATTGAAAAAGAGGCTAGCGTAAGCTAGCGTAAGCGAGCGTAAGACCTTTATGACACCTCTTTAAAGGATTCAAGTGCATAATCGAGATCTTTCCTGGTGTGAGAGGCTGATATCTGAACCCGAATTGTATCCTGGCCTTTCGGAACAACAGGGAAGGTTAATGCTATAACAAGAATACCTTTTGCGTATAATTCAATTGCCATCTTTTTTGCCTTTAGCGGGTCACCGATAACAACAGGAACTATCGGATGCGAGCCTTCGATTGTTTTCAAGCCGATTTTTTCTATACCTTTTCTAAAATATTCACTCTTTTCGCGTAAAGCCGCCAATAGTCTTAACCCCTCATCGCTATCTAAAATTTCAAGGGCTTTTAACGAAGCGCTTGCCGTTCCTGCTGCTATGGGATTTGAATATATATAAAATGGAGATGTTTCCCGTAAATATTCAACTATCAGTTTATCTGTTACCACAAACCCGCCATCAACTCCAAGCGCCTTGCCCAGTGTTCCTGTTATTATATCTATTCCATCAGCCCGGCATACCTCCACAACCCCTCTTCCGGTTTTGCCTATGGCGCCGATTCCATGGGAATCATCAACAATCGTTATTATTCCCTCTTCAAACTCGGAGCCATACCGGTCGGCAAGTTCAGCAATGATATTTAGCGGCGCATAATCTCCCCGCATGCTGAATATTCCGTCGGTCACTATTATTACCCTTTTTGCCTTTCCGAAAGCTTCTTTAATAGATTTTTCAAGCTCTTTCATGTTGCAGTGGGGGTATATGCTTTTTCTGTCACTGCTGACTCCCGCAAGTCTTATGGCGCTGATTATGCTGTTGTGATTCAATTCATCACTTATTAAAATGGTGCTCTCATCAACAAGCGGGGCTATAATTCCGCAGTTTGCCGCATAAGCGGAGCTGTATATCATGGCAGCCTCACTATTAAAGAAAGCTGCTATTTTTTTCTCAAGCAATAGATGGGGTTGTTGGCTTCCCGAGATAAACCTGACAGCCCCCGGTCCCACACCAAACTTCAAAGCTGCCTCGTGTTCCGCTTTTATTAATCGTTGATCACTTGATAGACCTAAATAGCTGTTTGAGGCGAAATTGATAAGGTTTTGGTTGCCTTCCGTTGCAATTTTCCTGCCGAATCCATTGGCGGGCGGCAAAATATCAAGGATGATCTTTTCTTCTCCCTTAAGCCTTGCCTCTCTTTTAAGATTGGTCATCTTTTCAGTTAAAACCCGTTTCAATTTATTAATCATTTATTTCCTCCTAAAAAACCGCTTGACAAGAAGTTGTTATATAGTAAACTAAAATTAAATATATTAAACTTTAATATATTAACCCTTTCATGGAAAGGGTAAAATCAGAAAAAGGAGAGGAAAAAGATGAAAAGAAAAGTTCTGGTAACAGTCTTATCGATGCTTCTGGTGCTCAATTTGTTTTCAGGCGGTCAGAAGGAAAAAATTGATCAGAAAATAATTGAGCCGAGCTCTTATCCGACTGTAGCAGATGCCAGGGGAATTAAGACAGACTATCCCCAGCAGCTCGAATTGGACAAGTTCGAAGATCAGATCGGTAAGAAGCTCACGTTTTACGGAAATCCTTTGTTTGCCGACAGGGTGAAAAAAGGTGAACTGGAGACGGTTGAAAAGCGTCTGCCCGCAGAACCCCTGGTGGTGCTGCCCTATATTGGAATCGGCAAATACGGAGGCACGCTGCGGGGAATGTGTAAGTCCTATGAGTCGGGAACATCCGAGGTCATGGCCTGGCGCCAGGCCAACATGGTCAGATTCAGTGATGACTTGAGCACCATCGTACCGAACGTGGCAAAGGCCTGGAAATGGAACAAGGACCAAACGGAGATTACCTTTACCTTACGGAAAGGTCATCGCTGGTCCGACGGCAAGCCCTTCACGGCTGATGATGTAGTTTTTTATATGAACGACATCATGTTGAACAAGGAACTCTTCAAAGTCACGCCGTCGCCATGGGGAGACCTGGATGCCAGTGTGGAAAAGATCAATGAGCTTACGGTTAAATTCAAGTTTAAAAAGGCCTATACGGGAATGCTTTATCGCCTTGCAGGCAGCGGCTCTTATTTTGATGTCTTTGCGCCCAAGCATTTTCTCAAAACTTATCATATCAAGTACAATTCCAATGCAGATGCGGAGGCCAAGAAGAACGGCTTTGACAACTGGACGCAGCAGTTCGGTGTTTACTATAACAAATGGAAGGACGCAGTCGTTTCCAGCCCTTACGGGTTGAAAGTGCCCACCCTTGAAAGCCACATCCTGATGAAGGAGCCAACAACCCAGCGTCGTGTCTTTATTGCCAATCCCTATTACTTCAAGGTGGATACCGCAGGCAAACAGTTGCCTTACATTGATTACCACGATGAGCGCTTTCTCGAAGAACAGTTATGGCCCCTTGAGATCATGAACGGCAACATTGATCAGAAGGCTCAGAATATGCCGCTTAATATCTATCCCCTGTTGAAAGAGAATGAAAAGAAGGGGAATTACACGCTGCAGCTTCCTCCCGGTATGATCGGGCCGGCCTTTATTTTTAATATGACAGATCAGGATCCGGCGCTCAGAAAGGTCTATGGCGACGTACGGTTCCGTTATGCCATGTCCCTGGCCATTAATCGTAATGAGGTGAACGAGGCTCTTTTTCTAGGACTTGGTGTGCCGGAACAGGCCCTGCCTCAAAATGTGCCGTATGTGACTGAGAAAGACAAGAAATTCATGACCGAGTATAACCCCAAACGTGCCAATGAACTTCTGGACGAGATGGGTTTGAAAAAAGGAGCGGACGGCATGCGGATGCGCTCCGACGGCAAGCCTCTAACCATCCTGTGGGAATACACGCTGCAATATGTCTGGTCAGCTGAGTTTCCAGCTCTGATCGCAGAGTACTGGCGGGCGGTTGGCGTCAATGTGCTCCTGAAGGAAGTGAACACCCAGCTTACTCGTGAAAAGCAAAAAGCTAACACCCTGGACATTACCAGTGAATGGTTGGCTATTTACGAATCGGCTATGATTGAAGCACCGCACCGTTTTCTTCCTCCTTACGCCGCATTCTGGCCGATTATGGGCATGCCCTGGATGGACTGGAAGAACAGCAACGGCGCCTCCGGTGAGGAACCGCCGGCCTGGGTGAAGCGCCTCTGGGAAATTGCCGATGAATGGGTCACCCTGATACCCGGATCGGCAAGGTATCTGGAACTTGGCAGGGAGATGGTTAAGATCAACCAGGAGAATCTGGTGGTTGTCGGTACGCTGGGTGAAATTCCGTTGATAACTGTGGTCTCAAACAGACTGGGAAACACACCAAAATGGAAAATCAACAGCAGCTCCTATGGTTATGCCTATCCCTATCGAGCTGATCAATGGTACATTAAATAGATATGCATAGGATGTTATTATAAAGTAATGCCGGATCCGGGCGGGCCTGCAGGGCTGGCCCGGGCCCGGCTGTTTTTTCCTATTTTTGGAGAAGGAGAAAGGGTAGATGTTTAATTTAATAATACGGCGTATTGTTGCCACTATAGTTACCCTGTTTTTACTATCCATTGTCGCTTTTATCATTATTCAGCTTCCGCCGGGCGATTTTGTTGATGCCTATGCAGGCAAAAAAACTCAAGGCGGTAACATTATTACCCAGGATGAGTTGGATGCCATGCGTACCCGGCTGGGTATAGATAAACCACTTTACCAGCAATATTTTAAATGGATCGGCGGTTTGATGAAGGGGAACCTGGGATTTTCATGGGAGTACCACCGGCCGGTGGCCGAGGTAATCGGTGAGCGGTTATCCCTGACACTCCTCCTGGCCTTCTCTACACTGGCGTTTACCTATATTGTTGCAGTTACCATAGGGATCTATTCTGCTGTCAGGCAGTACTCCATAGGTGACAACATTGCAACCATACTGGGGTATATTGGCCTGGCTACACCGGGATTCCTTTTTGCATTGATCCTGATGTACCTGGGCCAGAAGTGGTTCGGTATGAGCGTTGGCGGACTGTTTTCAATTGAGTTCGAAGGAGCGCCCTGGAGTTGGGCAAAATTCGGAGACATGCTTGGGCACCTCTGGGTGCCTGTGCTGGTTCTGGGAATGGCCGGAACCGCGTTCCAGCTTCGAACCATGCGCGCCACTCTTCTGGATGAGCTCAATAAGATGTATGTTACGGCTGCCCGTGCCGGCGGCATTCCCGAGTTCAGGTTGTTGATGAAATATCCTGTGCGTGTGGCGCTCAATCCTATTGTTTCCACCCTGGGCTGGGAGCTGAGTAAAATTATTTCAGGTGCGCCTATAATCGGCATAGTATTGTCCCTGCCCACTATGGGTCCCCTGTATGTCAACGCGCTTTTAAACCAGGACATGTACCTGGCCGGCGCCTTAATCCTGATCTACTGTATCCTGGTGGTTATCGGCACCTTTATCTCGGATATACTGCTTATGATTCTGGATCCGCGCATCCGCATTGGGGGGCGAACCTAAAATGGTAAAAGAAGGTCACAATAAGGTCAACGACAAAAAAGTACAAAGAATAGATCTTGCTACCCATTGGCAGCTTATGTGGTGGAAGTTTCGCAAAAATAGAATGGCCATGATAGCAGCCGCTTTACTCGGCATATTTTTAATTATCTCCATTTTTGCCGAATTCATTGCTCCTTACGCACCAGGTACGCGCAACACCAGTTATCTTCAGGCTCCCCCTATGAAGGTCCATTTGTTTGACGATAAGGGCAAATTCCACTTTCAGCCCTTTATTTACGGTTGGGTAAACGAGCGTGATCCGGTAACTTTAAAATTACGTTCCGTTGTAGATACCTCCAAACAGATCCCGCTTTACTTTTTCCACCAGGGTGGAAGCTATAAGTTCTGGGGCCTCTTTAAATCGAACCTGCATCTATTCGGGGTTAACGAGGGAATGGTAAATATTTTCGGTACCGACCAATTGGGGCGGGATGTTTTCTCGCGTATTATGTTTGCAACCCGCGTATCTCTGTCCGTGGGGGCCATTGGTGTATTCTTTGTATTTATCATCGGGCTTATGATGGGCGGCATTGCCGGCTATTTTGGCGGTATGGCAGACGAGCTGATTATGCGGCTTATGGAGTTTCTCCGGTCGATTCCGACCCTGCCGTTGTGGTTGGCCCTGGCTGCGGCCCTGCCTAGGGAATGGTCGGCGCTTAAAGTATATATGGCAGTTACTATAATCCTTGCTTCTGTGGGCTGGACCAATCTGGGGCGGCGGGTTAGAAGCAAACTGCTTTCGATCAGGGAGGAGGATTTCGTGCTTTCCGCCCGGCTGGCCGGGTGCAGTGATGCCAGGATTATCCTTCATCACATGCTTCCTTCTTTTATGAGCTATATAATCGTGGATCTGACAATTTCTTTTCCATACATCATACTGGCCGAGACAGCCTTGAGTTTCCTCGGCCTGGGGCTTCGGGAGCCAATTGTAAGCTGGGGTGTACTGCTCTATTCGGCCCAGAATATTCATTCCCTTGCGCAAATACCCTGGCTGCTGATCACCGGCCTCTTTGTTGTGATTTCAGTACTCGCTTTTAATTTTATGGGAGACGGCCTGCGGGATGCAGCGGACCCATTAGCAAAATAGGAGACAACCCGGAATGGAGAAAAAACTTTTACTGCAGGTAAAAAACCTGCAAATTTCCTGGCTGTTCGATAAAGCCCTTATTCCCATTGTCTGCGGCCTGGATTTTAGTCTTGAAGCCGGAAAGGTGCTGGCACTGGTGGGTGAAAGCGGTTGTGGTAAGAGCGTAACCGCTCTCTCCCTTCTTCGTCTTCTATCAAAAAAGTTAAAAATTGTGGAAGGTGAGATCCTGTTTTGCGGGCAAAATGGCGGGGAAAGTGTTGATATTACCAAACTCGACCCAAGGGGCAAAGATATTCAAAAAATCCGCGGCGGCATGGCCTCGATGATATTTCAGGAGCCTATGAGTTCTTTTTCACCCCTGCACACCATCGGGTATCAGATTATGGAGGTCATACTGCTTCACAATGAGATTTCCAAAGAAAAAGCGCAGGAAATTACGATCGATCTTTTAAAGAAAGTTGGAATTGCCGATGCCGGGAATGCAGTCAAGAGCTATCCCTTTGAGTTTTCCGGCGGTATGCGCCAGCGTGCCATGATTGCCAAAGCGCTTTCGTGCAATCCGTCACTACTGATTGCCGACGAACCGACCACAGCCCTGGATGTTACCATACAGGCCCAGATTTTAGATCTGATGCGTGATGTGCAACAGGAGTTCGGGACTTCAATTATCTTCATCTCCCACGACCTGGGTGTGGTGGGACAAATGGCTGATGAAGTTGCCATTATGTATATGGGTAGGATCGTTGAAAAGGGACCCACTAAAGATATCTTTAAGAGTCCGAAACATCCATATACAATAAAACTGCTGGATGCTATTCCGCGGCTGGGCAATCTGGAAGCCCGCAGGCGCCTGGAGCCCATTAGAGGGAGTGTTCCCGGTTTATTTAATCGCCCGCCCGGTTGCACATTTCATGATCGATGTGATTATTTCATGCCGGGTATATGTGACGCCGCTTTCCCGGATCTAAAGGGAGTCTCTGAAGACCACCTCGCTGCCTGTTACCTGTACGGATAAGGAGAGAGCTATTAATGAGTACATTGATTGAAGTTAAAGATCTAAAAAGATATTTTCCGGTGGGCAGAGTCAACCTTTTCGGCAGGCATATGTCATTCCTGAGGGCAGTCGATGGTGTAAACTTTGAAATCCGGAAGGGTGAGAACCTCGGCCTGGTTGGGGAAAGCGGGTCAGGCAAAACAACACTCGGCCGCACTATTATCCGTTTAATTGAACCCACCAGCGGCAGTATTATATTTAAAAATGAAAATGAGACAATAGACATTGCCGCGCTAAAGCCTGGTGAACTGCGCAGGCAATGGCGGCATATGCAGATGATTTTCCAGGACCCATATGCATCCTTAAATCCGCGAATGACAGTGAAAGAAATTATTGGCGAGTCTCTTATTGCCAACCACCTGGCGAGCGGCGATGAATTGAATGAGCAGGTCAAGGATATCGCTCTGCTTTGCGGGCTTAAAATCAGGCAGCTCAGCCGCTATCCTCATGCTTTCAGCGGCGGCCAGCGCCAGCGTATTGCCATTGCCAGGGCGCTTATTATGCATCCGGAATTTATTGTCTGTGACGAACCGGTTTCAGCGCTGGATGTTTCCATTCAGGCCCAGATATTGAACCTGTTAAAAGATTTGCAGCAGGAATTGAACCTTACCTATCTGTTCATTGCCCACGACTTAAGTGCGGTTGCCTATGCCTGCGAAAGGGTTGGCGTTATGTATCTTGGAAGATTGGTTGAAATGTCTGTTACCGAAGAGATATACTATACGCCAAAGCACCCCTATACCGAAGCGCTCATGTCTTCAATTCCACCAGATAGCCCTGAATTGTCTATGCAAAAGCTTTTTATAAAAGGGGAGCAGCCCAGCCCGGTCAATCCGCCTTCAGGTTGTACCTTTCACCCCCGCTGCAAGTATGCGGATGATGGTCGCTGCAGGACCGAAGTACCTGAGTTCCGGGAAGCTTTTCCCGGGCACTTTATTTCCTGCCATCATGCGGAGAATCTTGATCTCCAAGGCGCACTGAAGCAGGAAATAGCAATAGCCTCTAACGGCATGGCTAACAAAGGGCGAATTGATGATTTGAATAAGAGGCGGGGCAAAATCATCAGCAGCCAAAAGAAATAGGCCAAAAAAAATAGGTAGAAGAAATGCCGGTCAGGGGCGAAGTTATGGGACCTAAGAACTTTTTATTCATTACTGCAGACCAGTGGCGAAGCGAGTGCTTGTCTGTGTTGGGGCATCCGGTTGTTAAAACGCCGAATCTCGATGCCCTGGCGGCTGACGGCGTTCTATTCCGAAACCACTATGCCCAGTGTATACCGTGCGGTCCGAGCCGGGCGTCAATTTTCACCGGTATGTATTTACAGAACCACCGGTCATTGGAAAACGGGACACCCCTGGATGCGCGCCATACCAACATGGCTCTGGAATTCAGGAAACTGGGTTATAATTCTATCCTTGCCGGGTACACTGATACTACGCCGGACCCCCGCCTGTATTCACCCGGAGATCCGGTTCTAAAAACCTATGAGGGTATTCTGCCGGGCTTTAACCGGGTCCTGGCCATGTCCAGTGAGGGCTTCCCCGAAGCCTGGGCTGCATGGCTGGAAGAACGCGGTTACCAGGTGCCTGAGAATCCCGGCGACCTCTATTATGCATCTGTAGAGGGTTATCCGGGGGCTGAGACACGCGGAAAGACCTATGCCCCGGCACCATATTCAAAAGAAGAAAGCGAAACCGCTTTTGTAACCTATAATGCTGAAAAGTTCATTCGCCGGCCGGGCGCCGGGCCCTGGTTCCTGCACCTCAGTTACCTGAAACCGCATCGGCCATATCTGGCGCCGGAACCTTACAATAAGCTTTACCATCCTGATGATGTTCCGGATTTCCAGCGTGCATTTTCACTTGAAGAAGAGGCAAAGCAGCATCCTTACCTTGCTTACAAGCTGGAACGGACTTTGAATAGCGGTTATTATTCAGCCGGTATCTACCCAAGAGATGAAAAATCATTGAGGCAGTTGCGGGCCACATATTACGGGCTTATTACAGAGGTCGATGAGAATATCGGCAGGATCGTAGCACTGCTCAAAGAGACAGGCCAGTATGAAGACACGGTAATAATCTTTACCAGTGATCATGGCGTTCAATTAGGAGATCACCATCTATTGGGGCAGGGGCCTTACTTTGATCAGACTTTCCATGTACCCCTTATTATACGGGCGCCCGATGGAGAAAGAGAGCAGCAGCGCGGCCGGGTGGTCGAGGCATTTACCGAGAACATCGATATTCTGCCGACCAGCCTGGATATTTTCGGAGCTGACATTCCTATACAGTGCGACGGCCGTTCCCTGGTTCCTTTCCTTATAGGTGAAACCCCGGAAAAATTCCGTACTGAAGTGCATTGGGAGGTCGATTTCCGCTATGACGGGCTGGATACGGGCTTTGATGAAAGCTCTCTGAATGTGATCAGGGATGAACATTACAAGTATGTCTACTTTGCCGCTATGCCCGATCTTTTATTCGATCTGAAAAAAGACCCTGAGGAGTTGCATAATCTGGCGGCAGATCCTGCATATAGGGCGGTAGTACTGAAGTATGCGCAAAAGCTGCTGTCCTGGCGAATGGTAAATGACGAACGCACACTGACCCATATGCTGGTAGGACCAAAAGGTATGGTTGAGCGACCGCGAAGCTATTGATATCGTTTTTTATCAGAGTCCTTGTCAATAGATCACGATTCATGGTTAAATGATAACAGACGCTCTTAAGACACAGCATCTACGTTCTCTTTGCTGTAATCAACTGGCGGACACGTTAGGATACTCAACATATGAAATGTTTAATCATTGCTGCAGGAAAAGGGAATAGGCTTTCACGAACAGGCATTCCGAAACCTCTTCTGCCTCTACCGGGGCTGAGGCTCATTGAACGGACAATTTTAACCGCCCAACAGGCGGGGGTCGAAGAGTTCTACATTGTAACCGGGTATCGAGCGCAACAAGTCGAGGACATCCTTGCTCAGCTCGCACAGCGACGGAGGCTTAAATTTCAATTCATCCGCAACGACGAATGGGAACACAAAGAGAACGGCGTATCAATTCTCAAGGCAAAGAACTACATCAAAGAAGATTTTATTCTCCTCATGTCCGACCATATCTTTGAGGAATCCACACTGAAGGATTTGATCGGAGGATCCCGAGATAAAGGACGGGTGGTACTGGCCGCTGATTTCAAGATTAAGGAAAACACACTCATCGATCTGAACGACGTTACCAAGGTTCAGGTTCACGATGGGACGATTCAAAATATCGGAAAAACTCTCAAGAGGTACAACGCTTTTGATACCGGTATGTTCTACTGCACACCGGAAATCTTCACTGCCATCGAGGAGAGCGCTCAGAATGGGGATACTTCCCTTTCAGGCGGGGTTAAGGTTATGGCCTCCAGAGACAAGGCCGGAGTTTATGACATAGGAAACCGCATCTGGATGGACATCGACACCCCTCTGGACTGGAAAAAAGCCAGGAGGTTATTGTACAGCAACCTGATAAAACCGGAAGACGGCTGGATCTCCCGCACAATCAACCGTAAAATTTCAACCCGTCTCTTTACTCCTCTGATTTTAGCGCTGTTCAAAAGGATTACGCCCAATATTGTCTCGCTCATCAGCGCCGGCGCCGGGATTCTTGCCGGCATATGTTTCATTCTGCACCTGCCTGTAATTGGTGCAATCATGGCCCAAATCGCCAGTATCCTGGATGGCTCTGACGGGGAAATTGCCCGTTTGAAAAAGATGCAGACCTCCTTTGGAAAATATTTTGACGCCCTGCTCGATCGCTACAGCGATTCATTCGTTTTCTTTGGCATGTTCTTGTGCGTGCTCTCCTCGCCGGAGATCACCGCTTTGCTCGGAAAGATGACAGCACCCCTGATCTACGGGATCTTCGGTTTGGCTCTGGTAGGAAATCTGATGGTCAGCTATACGTCGGCTAAATCTGCGGCTGATCTCAAATACCGATACAAGGGGAAGGGCATCGCAGCTGGTCGGGGCAGGGATATGCGCTTGTTTATCGTGTTCCTCGGCGGTCTGCTATCTGTGATACACCCGGCAACTGTGCTCGCCGCCATGCTTGTGATCGCTGTACTGAGCAACACGGTCGTTCTGTTGCGGGTTATTTTGTCATGGCGCTTTGAATTAAGAAAAGAGAATATTATAGGCAATAAGGTCAGGGTGATCATTTTTGACTTTGATGGGACCCTGGCCGATACAATGAGCTTTCTCACAGATCTGGCCACCCGCCTGTTGGTTGACCATTACGATATAACTGAAAAGGAGGCCAAAGATCAGTATTTGCGCACCTCCGGGTTGGATTTTGCTGCACAAATGGAACTGATCTTTCCCAATCATCCAAAAAACGGAGAGGTCGTTGCCGCCTTCGAAAAAAAGAAGAGTGGGACTATCCTGGAGCATCCGCTCTTTCCGGATGCCATTCCCACCTTAAAGTTCTTTCAAGGACTGGGAATTACCTGCTTCGTGTGCAGCAGCACCCCCGAAGAGCTGCTTGACCGGTACTGGCGGTCCAGCCCGGTGGCGATACCGGTAGAAGGCTATTACGGAATGAAACAGAACCTGAACAAGAGCAGCCGGATCGACTCTATACTAAAGGATCACGATCTTCAGCCCTGGGAGGTGCTCTTCGTGGGGGACTCTCTTAAAGACGGAGAGATCGCCGTGAGCAAAGGTATACAGTTTATTGGAATCAACCGTATTTTCACAAGGGTTGAGTTCCGGGTGCGGGGTCTTTCAAGCGTATCGGACTTAACTGCGCTGGTCAGATTGTGGCGGGAATCGATGAGCTTCCGGAAAGCCCTGGAAGAGCTGAAATCTTGAGGTGGAATTGTAGATGAATTCACATTTAAACATCGATACTTAAGCCGTCATAGGCCGCGGTAACGCCCTCAAAGCGGGAGAAATAGTCCTCCAGCTCATCATGCGGCCGGTTATGATGGTTAAAATGAGTCAGGACCAGGCGTTTTATCCCAAGCTCCTCCTTGAGGTCAATAGCCTCCTGCACGCTCAGATGGGATTTCCCTTTACGCGGTTCGAAGAAAGGGGTGTTGAGGATCAGCACATCCGCGCCGGCAATTACCCCGCGGGCATAGTTGCTGAACCGAATATCCGAATCAGCACCATGCACGACTCGCCGGTGATCCTCTTTCAGTACCAGCCCGAAACAGGGTACGGCATGGTGAACTTCGAAGGGGAGGATGGAGAAATTATGGAAGATAACGGCAATTCCCGGATGGATGTCCAGATGGAAGGTTATATCCGGTAGCTTTCGGCTCCAGTTCTCCCGTATGAGCTTGCGGTAGAGTCTGGGTTCCGCAAAGAGGTCAACTCCCTGCCGCCAGTAGAGAAACTCCTCCAGCCCGGCAATATGGTCATTGTGCTCATGGGTTAGATAGATACCGTTAATCTGCCGGATGCCGCTGGTTTCGAGCTGCTCCTTGATGTCCGGCGGTGTATCGAGCAATAGCTCATAACCGGGGAGTGAGAAGAGCACACTGCTGCGCCGCCGCAAAAAACGGCCACCCTGCTCCCGGGCCCGGGTGCAGTGTGCGCATTTACAGCCTATAGAGGGGATACCCTCGGCGCCGCCGGTACCCAAGAAACGGATTCGCATCCATCAAACCTCCAGGGTCATGCCGTCATAGGCAACGATGACACCGGGGAACTGGCGGATATAGACCTCCAGTTCGTCATGGGGGCGGTTGTTGTGATTGATATTGGTCAGGACCATTTGCTTAGCCCCAACCTGTTCCTTGAGCTCGATAGCTTCGGTAAGGGTTATATGATCTTCCTTTGGCGGCTCGAAGGTGGGTGTGTTGACAATCAGCAAATCCGCCCCGGTCATCAGGCAAAGTGCGTAGTTGGTCAGCCGGTTTGGTGTGCTGGAGGTGTAGATGATATGTTTTTTGCCATTCTGGATGGAGAGGCCGAAGATGGGATGTCTGCGGCGGGCGGCAAAGGGGATCAGGGAAAACTGCCCAAAGGAAAGAGTTGCACCGGGGTAATAGGGAATGTAGAACATGAGCTCGTTCAACTTATCTGTCCAGTGCTCCTTGTGGATAATTTCAAAAAGGTTGGGTTCGGCAAGAAAGTCCAGGGGGGTGGGCCAATACTCGAACTCCTTGATGCCGCCGATATGGCTGTAGGTTGCATGGGTGGCTACAATACCCTGCAGATCATCCAGTTGATATTTATTGATCTGGTTGCGAATGTCAGGGGGCGCTTCAACGAGCATATTGTAGCCGGATAACTGGAAAAGGATGGTGCTCCGTTCCCTTAGCAGTTTACCCCCCTCCTTGCGGGCTCGCCGGCAGTGGTTGCAATCACAGTTAATAGCCGGGATCCCTTCCGCGGCCCCGGTGCCTAAAAACTTTATCTTCATAGGGGTACCTCCCGTTTCAGTCTTTTATAAGCATATTTACATGAGTTACATTCATTATAGGAGATCGTCATTAAGATGAGTAATCGCTGTTCAATCAGTAAGTTACCCTCCGGCTTGAACAATAAGAATCTATTTAACACATTAAACTATGAAAGTCAATTATTATCCAACAATATTATTTATCCCGCTGTATTTCAGAAATATCAGCTTTTATATTCCCAGCGGGTATGGTAGGTAAGAGAATCTAACAAGTCCAGATATTCCTCTTTGGATAGATTTGGCTGGAAATCAGCTATAATCTCCTTTGCTTTCAGAGCCCCGTCATATAGAAGGTCAATAATGGTAAGCAGGGATATTTTAGCAGAAATCAGATAAGACATTTCCTCATCAGCCACTTTGAAATCTTTGGAATGTAGATCGCCACTGAATGATCCGACATAGGGGTGTATTCCCGGTTTAATTTGGGTCAGATCTCCCATGTCGGTAGATGAGCTTCTGGCTCCGACGCTTAAGATATTTTCCTTTCCCAGAAGTTTGGCCGCGTTATCTTCCCAGATACGCCTGAGCTTCTCATTGTTTTCTACAGGAAGATATCCGGGAATATTGGTTATTTCCACCTGGGCGCCGACAGCCATAGCACCGGCTTTCAAGGCTCTATCAACTTTAAAGCTGACCTCTTTAACAGCCTCAATTGTCCTGGCTCTTACATAGAGCTCAACCTTTATTTCACTGGGTACAGTATTAACGCTGTCGCCCCCTTTGGTAATTACCGGATGTACCCTGACCATATCCTGGTCCTTAAAGGTTTCCCGCTGCGCATGGATAGCGGTCAGAGCTATATTAAAGGCGTTCAGGGCATTAATTCCCTTAAAGGGGGCGGCCCCGGCATGGGCGGCCCTGCCGATAAAGCGAACGCTTTTGCCGATAAAACCGTTGCTGCCGGCTGAAATATAAGCCTTTCTACCGGGATAATCAGATTGGGCATGCTGCATAAAAACCAGGTCAATATTATCGAACTCGCCGCGGCGGATTAGTTCCTGCTTGCCGCCAAAGTACTTTATCCGGCCTTCACTTTTAAGTCCTTCCCGGAACTCTAAATTGATAAACTCCTCTGCAGGCACGGCAAAGAGGACCACCCTGCCTGAAAGTTCTTTCATAATTGCTTTTAATCCATAGGCGGCAGCGATCAATTGAGCAAGCTGGGCGAAATGGCCGCAGCCATGAGCCGCGCCGCTTTCTTTATCCGCCAGTGGGTGATCACGGTTGATAATAGCATCAAGCTCGGCCAGGACAGCCAGAGTGGGCCCTTCTTTTCCTCCTGCCAGCATACCTCTAACGCCGGTAATTGCCAGATCACTTTGATATTTAATACACAGGCCGGCAAAGGCGGCCTTGACTTTGGCGGCTGTTTTTATCTCCTGGAAGCCAACTTCAGGTTCCCGGTTGATAGATTCGGCAAAATGAATAATCTTATCCCGATTAGCATCAATTTCTTTAAAGGCAATTTTTATCAACTCTTTTTTAGTCATTAGCTAATTTATTATCCTATTCCCAAAAAACATGTCTTGCCTTTCCATAGGGAACACGGACAACAGATTGATATGCGTCTATGTGCAACCTGGCAATATGCTTCCAGCTTACATCTTTATCTACATAATCAGTAATGTTGTTTTCTAACTGCTTTCTGAAATCATCATCCGAGAGGATTTTAATAATTGCTTCTGCCATTTTCTGATCATTTTTTGCAAGCAAACCCCCATGACTGCGATCCAACCAGGCCCTGAAAGGGATTAGATCTGAAGTTACAACCGGTTTGCTATGAGCAAAGCTTTGAGCCAGTATGCCACTCTGGCCGCCTTTATCATATGGAAGACATACTAAATCCGCTGCAGAGAGAATAGTATCAAAGGTATGCTGAGGAAACTGCCCCCGTAATACTAATATCTGTTCTGTTGCCGGAGATTGATTGATCATTTCAAAAAACTCTCTCTGATAATCCATAAATTCAAGCCCCCGGGATTTCCCCGCAATTAGAAGAATAGCATTGGGGATTTTTTCAGCGACTTGTGGAAATATCTTAACAATTCTATGAAATCCCTTTGTCGGTCTGAAATATCCGCAAAGAAGAACTACTTTTTTCCCCTCTAATTCTAATTTTTTCTTTCCCTGTTCATCCATAACACTATCACGAACACCATGAGGAATTACACGAATTTTTGTGTCATGGTCCGGACCAAATACTTTTAATAAAATTTCCTTTTGATAATTTTCATGAACAATTACCAGGCTGCTTTCGCTTAATATGAGCCGCGCTAATATTTTTTCATCGTCCTGAAAATCAGGATAAACTGTATGCAGCGTGGTTGCAACCGGAACTCCAACCATTCTATAACGGACAATCAGTTCAATAATCTGTACACCCTTTTGTGATCCATACAGGCCAAACTCATGTTGTATATGAATAATGTCGGGAGTCATCCTGGTACTTAGATCATAAATCTGGGTCGCAATAGAAGCACGCCCAGGATCATATACAGGAAAGACATTTTTTCCTTGCGCTCCTTGTTTACTGATAACAAAAGTCTCATTATGAAGACTGCGAATAGCTTCATTTAGAAAACTTGTATAGGCAGCAATCCCGCATTCAATCGGCGGGTATGTAGAGACATAACCGATACGCATATCACTTTTACCTACCTCTTTTTAAAAACTATTGATCAATTCATCAATACTCGTTTCAATCAAACAGGCTGTTTCATCACAGGCTCCATAATAGAGAAGTATGCTGCCATCATCCTTTACTACCAGACCATTGGAGAAAATAACATTGGGAAAAAAACCATGCTTCTCATAATCCATTTCAGGATAAACCAGAGGTTTTTCTCCCCTTTTTATAACCTTACCCGGATCATTTAAGTCTAATAAGAGAAGAAAGAGAGAATACTTATCCCCCTCGCCCTTACCATGATAAATTTCCAGCCACCCTTCAGCTGTTTTTATAGGCTGGGCGCCGCCGCCGATTTTTATACATTCCCATTCCGTATTGCGGGGACGGAGCAAACATTGATTGTTTCCCCAATGCAGGAGGTCTGTAGATTCTGCATACCAGATAGAGGGGTTGCCAAAGCCCTGATTATGCGGGCGATGCAGCGCACAATATTTGCCATTAACCTTTTCCGGAAAAATAGAAATATCCTTATTAGGCGGAGCAAAAATAAGCCCTTTCCTTTCTATTGTAAGGAAGTCCTTTGTCACAGCCAATGCAGTTGCCCAGCCATCCGGAGATACGGCTGTATATGTCAGATAATAGGTATTGCCCAGCTTTGTTACTCTTGCATCCTCAACACCAAAACATTCACTGGGTTCGCAGGGATAGATAAACGGTTTTTTTTCAACTGTAAAATGGACTCCATCTCTGCTCCTGGCAAGGCGGATATGGCTGAGGGTGGAAAGATAATCCTGTCCTTTATACACCACACCCCGGGTATCTTTCAGTTTTATATCCGGATCATCTAATGATTTTTCCAATATTTCCGGGATTCCTATGCCATTTTCAAAACTGTAATAAGGCACGGAGGTATATCCAGCTTTTGATATACAATCCTCAGCAACCCGCAAAAGAAGCAGAATTTCACCATTATGTTCAACCGCGCCGGGATTAAATGCACCTTTTACACGATAACCTGGCCTGGAAGGCTCTACCATCTCCGGTTTTATCAAAGGATTAAGAGGGTGTCTATTCACTTTCCAGTGTCCTTTCTATAAGGTGTGATAATTTGCCTGTAGCTACACAAATGCAGGTATCTGCCGCTCCATAATAGATATTTATATCATCGTTTTCTTCCACTATGGCGCCGCAGGCAAAAACAACATTATTGACATCACCAATCCTTTCATAGGTTTCCCGGGGAGAAAGAATCGGTTCATCACAGCGAGCAATTACCCGGCAAGGGTTTTCTAAATCAAATAGCACACTGCCTATTTTGTAAATGGGTCCTGAACGGGTCATTTTCATACCATGATAAATTTCCAGCCACCCTGCCTCTGTTTTTATAGGAGGAGCGGATGCGCCGATGCGATAAGAATCCCAATAACCTGGACGGGGTGTCATTACCAGCTGGTGGTCGCCCCAATGGATTAAATCTTCAGAAAATGAGACCCAGATTGAGCCAATGTTGTTTCCGATGGGCCGATCCAGCCGCACATAACGGCTGTTAATCTTTTCAGGGAAAAGCACCCCGTCTTTATTTCCAGGTTCGGAAATAAGAGCAATTCTCTGGTAATGAACAAAATCCGTTGTTTCAGCCAATTCAATACGCGGTCCCCAATTTGAAACAGCTGTAAACAATATATAATAACGGCCATCAATTACAGTTAGCCTGGGGTCTTCAATGCCTCTTGTTTCATACCTGGCAAAGGGGCCCTCTTTTGCCGGCAGCATTACCGGCTCCGGATCAACTGTAAAATGAAATCCATCCTGGCTCCTGGCCAGTGAAAAAAAGGAATATCCCTGCTGTCCTTCCACTCTTAATAATAGGAAATAATCACCACCTCTTTTGACGGGCGTTCCATTAAAAACCGTATTACAGCGATAGGGAATATCTTCAAGAGTGATAATCGGATTTCCTTCCCAGCGATGCAAGAAATCTCTACCCATAGGTCTTGACATTCTTAATACTCCTTCTCGCTTTCAAGACAGGTGTCAATAATTTCTTTAAGAGAAGTAGTTCCTAAACAGAGGCAATTATCACTGGCGCCGTAATAGAGTTTAATAGCGCTATTTTCTTCATAAATCGCCCCGCAGGAAAAAACAAGGTTTTGAATATCACCTATTCGTTCATAGGGTTCACGGGGAGACAACACCGGTTCGTTTGAGCGGCCGATTATTTTAGAAGCGGGATTTTCTTTGTCCAATACGGCTGTGCCCAAACGAGTCAAGAATCCGGCAGATGTTTTTTTTACGCCATAGTAGAAAATAAGCCACCCTTCATTGATTTCTAATGGGACTGTAGAACAGCCAATATGATGAGCATCCCAATATCCAGAACGAGGACTTAAAACCACTTCACTCTCGCCCCAGGTTATTAAGTCGTTGGAATAAGAAATCCAGATACTGCCTCCGGAATTGGGACGGTCCAAACGGGCATATTTCCCATTAATTTTTTTAGGAAACAGAGCTCCGGCTTTTGTATCGGGCTGGGAAATAAGACCCTTTTTTTGAATGCTTTTAAAATCTTCGGTTTCAGCCAGACCGAGAACAAAGCCGTGCTTGCTTTTAGCCAGATAGATAATATAATATTTCCCATCTAAAGGAGTAATCCGTGCATCTAAAACTCCCTGCTTTTCATATTCAGCTAAAAAACCTGTTTTATCGGGACTGAGTAGGGGGTGATCATCCACCTCTATCCGGATTCCATCTGCACTTTCTCCATAATAAACATGTGTACAACCATTTAGTGACTCGAATGTAATTAAGTAAATATATTTCCCATTTACTTTTAGACATCCGGCGCTGTAAATATTGGCACAGCGGAAGGAAATATCAGTAATATCAATTACCGGATTGCCTTCCCAGCGATGTATAATATCGTGTGTTATTTTCCTGGGCATAATTACCTCTTATAAGTTTCTCGAAAATGATAAGGAAAGTTATCGAGGCAGTCAAGCGGATAATGGCTGGCTAATGGTGGATGACAGCCGGGCCGGTAGGTTTTTATTGTTTTGTCAGGGCGAAGGGGGCAGACTATGACACCTTCTCAGTCCGCAAGTAGTATGGGAGAGCGACCCGGGGTTTTAAAACTGCCACGGGACCAGGCCCCGTGGCAGTAACACAATTGTTCTGTTTTTCTATTCTTCGGCTGTAAGCTCAGCGCCCTTCAGGATTGTAGAGATAATCAAAGTAATCCGGTTCCGTGGTCAGGGTTTTCCTGAACCTGGGAAGCAGGGTACGGTAGGATTCAATTGATTTCCAGAACCTGTAGAACTCCGGGTCCTGCCGGTAAGCACGGGCATAGATAGCCGCGGCCAGAGCATCGGCATTACCCTTTATTTCCTCCGCGGATTTATAAGCGCCGGAAGTAATGGAGTCAAGCTCCTTCTGCATCTGCCCCATCCAGGAGGCTTTCTTTCCCTCGCCGTCTGAGCGGAATGCCTGGGCAATCTTATTTCTTTCCTTGATCATCCGGTTGTACACACTCTCAGTCAGATCCTCGGAGTACTTGATCTGCCTGATGATAATATCGATCAGCTTCAGGCCGTACTGAGGTGTGATCTTGGCAGCTTCCCTGAGCATTTCGTTAGATAGAACATTACGCCCCTTGGCGACCTCTTCATAAACAGTTTCCGCAAAAACCGTAATTGATATTTCCTCTTCCTCGCCTTCTTCTACCGTGGTTTGATAGACATCCGTTCTTTTTATCTCATTGATCACATTGGAATTTCTTACTGCCTCTCTCAATGGTTCGGTGGAGATAACCTTTCTAACTGAAGAGTCAATTACATCATCCAGCCGGGAATGCGCCTGGCTAATAGTGCCCACTGCCCCATAGAACTTCTTGGGATCGGTTATCTGCCAGCGGGCCGTAGTATCGACCCAGATAAACTGGTTTTCAGCGGTAGGCAGCCTCTGAGCCGCACCATCCCAGGAGAGCACCTTTTTTGAGTATCTGACCACATTATCCACAAAGGGCAATTTGAACTTCAAGCCGGCATCGGTCTCTACTTTCACAATCTTGCCGAACTGAACAACCACGGCCTGTTCACCCTCTTCTATAATGTAGAGGGGGCCGATCATCGCAAAAATCACTCCAATTACTGCTAATACCACCAATACGGTAATAAGTTTTTTCATTGTACGCCTCCTTGTGGCTGGCCTGACAGAGGCTTGAAGGGTATGAAGTTCTGAAGGTTCTTATCAATAAGATCCGTTCCCTCAGCGCCCTTGAATACATCCTCATACATTTCATAGTAAAGCCTGGTACGGGTTACCTTGGGATTATTATTGTACTCGCCTAAGACCATTATGAAGCGGGCCACATCACCCTCGGCTTTGTTGGTGCGCTGAACCGCATATCCCTCGGCTTCCTGGACCATCTTTTCGGCTTCACCCCTGGCCCGGGGAATGGCTGCGTTGTAGGCCTCTTTACCCTCATTTATCAGCCGGCTGCGGTCCTGGATGGCCTTATTTACATCTTCAAAGGCATTCTGTACCGGTCCTGCAGGCGGTACTATGTTCTGCAGTTTAACTGTGGTAACCCGGATACCCAGGTCATACCTGGTGAAAAGCTCATTCATTTTATCCTGGCCGTAACTCTCGACATTGGCCCTTTCGGCGCCGATTACATCGAGTATGGCCCGGTCCCCTACCAGCTGGTTAATAGTTGACTGGGAGATATCCCTGATAGTCTTGGCCTGGTCTTCTACTTTAAAGAGCCATTTATAGGGATCTGCAATCCGGTACTGGATGATCCACTCTACATCTACAATGTTAAGATCCCCGGTCAGCATTATTGATTCCTCCGGAAAATCCTGTCCGGAGAAGATAGTAGTAACCCCGGGTTGCTCCACCCTGAAGCCGAATTCCTGCTTTAATACCATCTGGGTAGGTATGTTATAGTTCTTCTCGATGCCGAAGGGCAGTTTGAAATTCAGGCCCGGTCCTTCAATTCGGTTGTATTTTCCCAATAGAAGTACAACAGCCTCTTCCTTCTGGTCTACTATAAAGATACTGGAAAAGCCGATGCTGATAATTACTATTACAATAATAATTAGAACAATGGCTTTCGGACTTAAGGCTTTGAACATTCTACCGGGAGTAACGTCACGTTCGGACATATCGCCCCCTTTTTAAATTAAATTATCCAATGCGGTTCTTTACCGCACCGGACTTCGCTTGTAATACTTTAAGAAACCCCGTTCATGGACAGAGTTTCTATCCCGTATTGTATATAGGGTAATTATTATAACCTTGAACGTCAAGAAACTTAGGGCATATACTGATTTTAAATTGAATAATTGTTCAGGAGAATAAAATGGCGCCGCGGGAAAGAGTAATTGCCGCTATTGAGCATAAGAATCCTGACCGTTTGCCTGTTGATCTGGGTGGATCGATTGTTACCGGTATTAACTCCATGGCTTACCGGCGTTTGAAAAGCTATCTTGGCTTTGGCGCTGGAGCCTCGCGGGTGACCAATATAATCCTGCTCCTTTCCGAGGTTGAGCAGGAATTGCTGGATCTGTGGCAGCTCGATGTTCTTCCTCTGAACCGCCTGTACGCAGCCCCAGGTGTTCCCCTTACCGGCGGCTGGAAAAACCACCCCCTGCCTGATGGCAGCCCGGCTCTCTTCCCTGCATCTTTCTCTCCGAAGATCGGAAAAGATGGTTCCTGGGAATTATTTGACGGGGATAGGGTAATCAGCAGGCTGAACAGCGGCAGCGGTTCCTTTGTGCCCACCTATTTTCCACTCAAGGGCGCCGACCTGGCTGCGCTGGCGGCATTTGAGCTTCGCGGCATCAGTGACCGGGAGCTAGATTACCTGCACGCAAAGGCCAAAGAGCTCTACGAAAATACCGACTATGCAATATTCGGCTGGTTTGACGGCTCCATTTTTGAGCGCTCCCAGTTTCTCTGCTCGTGGGAGGGTTTCATGACGCGCCTGGGGGCTGAGCATGAGTTTGTGAATAAGCTGTTGACCAAACTTACGGCCAGGATTGTAGCTGACCTTGAGCTCTATCTGGATGCAGTGGGTGATTATATCCAGATAATCGGCTTTGGTGATGATTTTGGCATCCAAAGCGGGCCCCAGCTGGCGCCCCGGCAATTCCGTGAGCTGGTCAAGCCTTTTCTCAAATATATATATAGCCTATTGACTTTGCTCATCAATTAATTCAGACCTTCTCGCAAAGTGATTATAGGAAGTATCCTTACAGCAATGCATGTAAAGATATGAAATCTAAGCAAAAAAAAGGTTCCTGATGCATGAA
>JAUVWI010000144.1 GCA_030604195.1 Spirochaetales bacterium | reverse complement strand
GATCAAAGGGCTTACTTTCAGGGGTTAAAAAAGAAGGGTATTCTTCATTCATCAAAATTAAAATAGTGTTATTATACTTCATTGTCAAAAAGATGTATATATTATAGAATATGCATATGCTTGATACATGTAAAGAAAAAATATAAATCTACTCTAATGGAAAAAGGGAAGATCTTAAAGTAAACTTATGCAACGTTATGACTGCTTGATTGTGGGAACAGGGCCAGCGGGTCTGGGAGCTGCCTTTCATTTATCGGACCATCATCCTGAGCTTACGGTGCTTCTTATTGACAAAGAGAGGATGAGTACCGGAGGTCTAAGGAATGACTGTAAAATGAACTTTACCTTTCCAATTGGTTTTCCCCTGGAATATTGGGAGAAGCAAAGCACTGAAGAGATGATCTTTTTAGCTACAAAGTATCTGCCCCCCAAAATACTCACTACCCGCAATATTGCGGTTTATAAAAAAAGGGCGGACAGATTAGGAGTCGAGCTGCTTGAGATAAGGCAATCCCATCTGGGTACCGATGAAGGTCTTAACCTTATCAATGAATTAATGGAAAACCTGGGGGCAAGGGGCGTAAGTATCTCCCTCAATGAAAGGATGGAGGACATCAGACAACAGGAGCGGTGTATCGTCACCGATAAGCGGGAGATTTCCTACAGGAAATTGATCATTGCACCGGGGCGGAAAGGCTTTGGCTTTCTTCAGAAGATTATGGACAAGCTCCGGATTCCTTATGTAGATAATGTGGTTGATATTGGCCTTAGAATCGAAACCCGCGAACAATACTACACGATTGTTCACGATTATTATGACCCGAAATTCATCTTTCCGGATAAGGTGCGGACTTTCTGCACGAACAGCAATCAGGCCTTTGTGGTAAGGGAGAAATACCAGAGCCAATCTGGAAGAGATTATTTCAGCGTGAACGGTCATGCTTTCTCCGAAAAAAGAAAGAGTAATGGTCTGGTAAATTTCGCCCTTTTAAAGACTGTTGGTTTTACGCAACCCATGGCCAGCGGTCAGGAGTTCGCCGAGATGCTGGGTCAGCTGGTTATGCTTATGGGGGGAGGAAAACCCCTTATACAGAGGATAGGAGACTTCCGCCTTGGGAAACGCTCCAAGGAGGAGAGCTTTACAGGGGACCTCTACGATTTCGAGCCCACCCTTAAAGGGTGCACACCCGGGGATATCAGCCTGGCCATGCCTGCAAGGATACTGCGAGCTATATGGAAATCTATGAAATTACTTGATACAATTGTTCCAGGGATAATGCATCCGTCAACCATCATGTACTACCCGGAAATTAAGCTCTACGCCAATAAACCCCAATTTCTGGATCAATACTTCCAGGCCAAAAAAGATATCTATCTGATTGGGGATGGGGCTGGCACCAGCCGCGGAATTGTCGCGGCCTGGGCCAGCGGCATCCGGGCAGCCAAAGGGATACTTCAGAATATAGAAGTGAAACACAATTCCTGACTTAGATGGAAACCCGCTGGAGCAAGAGCTTTCTTGCTAGATATACCGACATCTATCTCAATATATAAACTGGAAACCGGAAGAAAAGGCAATGCCTCCGGGTTTTCTCCAGCCGTAGATATCTGTCGTTTCTCCAGCCTGAACAGATAAAAAATTGAGAATTTTTAATCCTTCGTAAATATTCCAGTACATCCCGGTCGTAATAAGCGCCGAACAATCAATAGGTGAGACTACGCTTCGAAACAAAAAGGTGAGAGATTTGCCAGGCGACCATGCGATTTCAGGATAAAGCATCAAGCCGTACTCTTCGGCGTCCTTCTCCTTCCATGATGCATGAGGCTTGACAAGCCCTTCCAGCCTGAAGGAAACAATGTCGCCGCTTATGAAACTCTGCAGGTGGAAAAGCCCCCAACTAATTTTAAAGCTCTGTTTGAGATCTGAAATAACTGGGGAATAATGCGGAATGGAAAGAGAACTTGAAAGATGCCAGTCCAAAAAGAGGTGGCCCTGAAAGCTTAGATATGGTTTGTGCTGCTGTTCTATTCCTCTGTACAGATAGCCTCCCTCTATTTTAATTCCTTTTACCCTGGCAACCACCCTCCCCCCGGCAGAAGTATCTGCGGTTGACGGTATCGAATCGTCCTGATCTTGCATCAGTTCAGAGAGGTTGAGCCCCGGTACCAGGAGAATGGGCTCGATAAATGAGTAGGTGCCCAGAGGGATATAGGCAGATGTCAGCCATCTCGCTTCATCACGCAGTTCTTCTGCTGACATATCCCCAATTGAGGCAGTATCGCCAAAAATCACATCCCCCGCATTATAGAAAAACCCCTCGCCCCAGGATACCTTTGCCTTGCCGATTGTGGTGCGGAATCCGGGAAAGCGTACCTTGATGAAAGCCCTGGATATGTCAAACATAATCGTATCGGCTATGGTGGTATCAATTGTGAGCTGAGCCCTGACGTTTTTGTTCCTGGCTGATTGCAATGTAACCCTCCCTTTCCCCAGGCTGGAGAAGCTTAACTCATCCTCATCTATCCTTGCCAGGGAATTTAGCAGGGTCAGCTTTACTGAAGGCAATATCTCTGCGGCAGCGGGCGCTATTCCGAATACAACCAGGAAAAGCAGCGCAATGAACTTTTTTATGCTTCTTATTACCCTGTCAGTTCTTCCAAAGAAAAGATTTCATCCTTGAGCGGGATATCTATTTCGATATTTTTAATAATAAACTCGGTACTTGAATTGCGTTTCAAAGTATCATTCAGCACCATATGAAAGGGAATGTTCTTTCCCGCAACCTGCCTGATATCATCAATCATTATTTCCTTGAGCAGTTTTCCCGAACG
>JAUVWI010000089.1 GCA_030604195.1 Spirochaetales bacterium | reverse complement strand
GCCTAGCAGACCTGGATAAAAAGCCAACTGAGTGTTTGATCCAGCCCGCACTGCGATAAAACCTATCCCATCGCTCCACAATTCTTCCTCCCGGCCCTATTGAAAATACTGATGCGTCAGTACTGGCGCTTTGCCTGGTAAATATGTTTGAATCCCTCGAATAGAGTAATATACTTCCCTGCCAGTTCTTCCAAAAGCTGATATTCTTCCCGCGCTGCCGCGTCTGCAAGCAGGAGCAAACCAGCCTCTTCCTTAAGATATCCGTTGCCCCGCTTCCAGGCCAGCTGCGCCATGTCACCGGCAATGGAATGTAGCCCCAATTCCTTGAAAATGAAGTGAAAGTAATAGGGGGCTTCCCGGCCCAGCTTTAATACTTCAGAGAGTTTCTCCTTTTCAAAATCAATATGACGCAGAAAGGAAAAGTCCGATCTGCTAATTAAAAGGCGGGTTTCCGGCAGTCTCCTGCCCCAGAGCATCTGGTCATTGCTGCTGCAGTTGATAAGAGTAAAGAGGGTTATGTATAGTATTAAACTAATTCTCAGGAATGAATATCTTCTGGTCGGCAAATATAATATCCGGGTTCATTATTCGGTTTTCCCTTGCAATCTTAGGGAAAAGCCACGGATTGCGATAGTAGGTCCCGGAAATATCCCAAAGGGTATCTCCCCGCTTGATTTTATACCACATGCCGGGCCGGCCTGGGGCGCTTTGCTCCACGGCTTTCTCTTCGGTTGTTTCGGTTTTTTTTTCCGCAGGAGGAGTCGGTTCAGCCGCTTGCCCGCCATTATTTCCAGCCGGCAGCTCGCTTACGGCGCCACCCTGGAGAGCCGGTACTCCCGTGCCTTGCAGCCCCCTGTAGATAAAAAAGGCCAAAATCGCGATCAGGAACAAACAGAGCACCACAAAACCGATCAGGAACAGAGGATTTCTCTTCTTTCTCTCTATATACTCGCGCCTGCGGTCAGAATCAACTATCGGATAGGTTTCTCCGGTAAGCAGCTCCTGCTCGTAGTCATTCATACCCTCACTTTCCTGACTTTCCTGGTTTTCAGAAAGCTCCTCATCAAAGCCAAATTCAGGAATATCATAACTCCCCTGGGGTGATAAAGATTCCAGGCTTACAGAAAGGCTCTGCCGTTCCCCGGTTAGAATATCACTTGCCCGGGCATTAAGATTTCCGCTATCATCAACACCCAGTACAACTTCAACCTCAGGGTTCCCTTTGGGTGCAGGCTCAATATTTTCAATGACCAGAGTGCCCACATAATTACCCTGCTCGGCTTGCTCTACACCGCCTTTATAGAGATCGATCTGCACTGCAGTCTGATTATCGCGGACTGTAGTTAATATCAGTTTCTTCTGCCCTGAAAAACCTTCCTCAATTACCGGAAAAATAGTACCGTCGGCAACCTTTATGCCAATATTTTCAGTTTTCAATTTTACACTCCTGATATACCTTAAATCGTATATCGCCGCCGCACATTTGTCAATTATTTTTCATCTAAATCAAATAGAGCTGGAGGTTATTTCTTTGCCTGATCTCCTTTCCATGATTACGGTAATACAGGAGGCTTTCGGGGAGATACTCGAGTATATCCCGGGCCGTAATACCATCCTCACCATGCACTGAAGCTGCCAGATCACCGGCAAGGCCATGGAGGAACACAGCAGTTCCTACCGCCTCTGCCAAAGGCAGACCCAGGCCGAATACGGCGGCAATAGTCCCACAAAGCACATCGCCGCTGCCTGCCGTAGCCATGCCGGAATTACCGCTTAAATTAATAAGCACCCTGCCTTCGGGATAAGCAATCAGAGAATGGCCGCCCTTCAGCACTATAATCGTATTTAGCTCTGAAGCCCATTTTTGCACCAGGGTTATCTTATCTTTATCAATTTCCGCCGGGTTCCCCTGAACGATCCTGGCCATCTCACCCAGGTGGGGTGTAATTACTGTGGGGGCTTTCCTCTCTTTCAGTATTTTAAGATCTTCAGAAATCGCGGTTATGGCGTCACCATCCAGCAGCAGAGGCCTGGCTATTGTCGCTACGAGCTCCTTAACCAGCTTTATAGTCTCCCGCTGCAGCGATAACCCGGGGCCAATCACCACCATGTCAACTTTCTCTGAAAGCTCCAAGAGTTTTGCCTTATTGCTCAGGGCGATGGAACCCTCTTCCGTCTCCTCCTGCGGCAGAAAGACGATCTCACTTCCCTTTGCAGCAATGAAAGGGATAATAGCGGCGGGCGCAGCCAAACGGGAGTAGCCTCCCCCGGCTTTTAAAAAGGAGTAAGCGCAGAAGTAGGGCGCCCCATAGTAATTTGCAGCGCCGGCAATAAAAAGCACATCACCGAAATCTCCTTTATGGCCCTTCCGGTCTCTCTCCGGAATTTCAGAGGGAGAGTTTATTTCAACCTTGATTGAATTATCACTGTGAAGTGCGGGGGGAAAAGAGATGTGGGAAAGGTAGAGCTTCCCGCAATTATTAAAACCGGGGAAGAGCAGGTTGCCTCTTTTGGCAAGTCCAAAAGCAACTGTATAATCCGCAGCCACAGCTATTCCCATTTCCTCACCTGTATCGCCATTTATTCCGGAAGGGATATCGATACTGACGATTTTCTTGCCGGATGAGTTTATCAAGCTTATTACATCCTTATACAATCCACCGACTTCACGGGTCAGCCCGGTACCGAAGATGCCGTCGATAATAATATCACTGTGCATAACCTCTGCCTTCACCGCCTCTGCTGATTTAATCTCTTTTATCTTAACAGCTATGCTCGCAGCAATCTCCAGATTCTTTCCGGCGGCTCCGGTAAATCCGGAGCGGTCACCAAGAATGAAAACAGTTACCCTACCGCCCATGGAGTGCAGCTTGCGGGCAACAACCAGCCCGTCGCCGCCATTGTTTCCAGTGCCGCAGAATATAGAGAAGCTCTTACCGGAAATCCCTATTTCTTTCAATACAACAGAATAAACAGCCTCACCCGCATTCTCCATGAGAATCTCTTCTGCAATTGAGAATTGAGCAATAGCCCGTCTATCCAGATCGCGCATCTCTTTTACACTGCTTACCTTCATAATCACCTCCTCCAGTCCGGAGCTTCGCTTGACAACCAGAAAAGCGCCTCGCTTGACAACCAGAAAAATTGCAACCTATAATATACTAATATATGGAGTGGTTTATATACATCCCCCTAGCGGTTTTAGTGGTTATAGCACTTTTTATTGCTCTGCGTATTGTTTTTAAAAGAGATGATCCTCAAGGTGTAAGCAAAAAATCGAAAAAAAAGGTCAAAGCAAAAGACCGCCAGACAATTCTGAAAGAAGCAGGCAGGCGTCTTGCTCAAAACCCCAAAGACCCTCAGGCCATTCAGATGCTTGCCGACCTCCATTACCGTGAGCAGGCTTACGAGAATGCCCTTAAACAGTACCTGCTGCTTATCGAATTATGCGCCACCAACCCCCATCTGGATGAATTTACAGTAACGCTGCGTCACGCTCTCTCCGCAATGCAGTTGAAGAAGTTTGATGTGGCCTACCGCAGTCTGATGATTGCCCGCACCCTTAAGGATGATAATTTCGAGGTAAATTATAATCTCGGCTACCTGGAGTTTATGCGCAAGAATTTTCAGAAAGCCGTTCCTTATCTGCAGAAAGCCAGATTATTTGAACCGGAGCATTCCCAGACAAACCGTTTTCTCGGGCACAGCCTCTTTCGTCTGAAAAAATTCAAGGATGCTGCCTTAGCTCTGCGACGCTCTCTGGACCAAGCTCCGGATGATAAAGAATCCCTCTATATCCTGGCTCAGACCTACTTTCACCTATCCCAAAATGATCTCTCATTAAAAATATTCAATCACCTGCGAACCGATCCCAATTTAGGTGCCAGGGCTTCCCTCTTTTCGGGAACCATAGAGATGAAAAGTAAGAACTACGCCAAAGCAATAGAAAACTTTGAGATTGGTCTGCGTCATGAAAATACTCAAGACGAAATACTTCTGGAGCTTAAATATCGCCTGGCAGCGGCTAATCTGGCACAGAATGATATAGGCCAGGCCATTCATCTATGGAGGGAAATCAAGGAGCTTAATCCCAAATACAAGGATGTTCAGGAGCAGCTCAATAAATACAAGGAAATAAATACCAACCGCAATCTTCAGCTCTACCTTATGTCTTCCACTTCTGAATTTGTCACCATCTGCCGTAAGCTGGCCACCAGCTATTTTTCCAAAGCCAACACAAAGATCCTGAATATCGCTCTGCCGGGCAACGAGTATGTGGACCTTTTCACCGAGGTGCATACCAGGCAGTGGGAAGATTTGGTCCTCTTCCGTTTTATCCGCTCAAATGGACAGTCAGGCGAGCTCATGCTGCGGGAAATGTACTCCCGGATCAAAGAGCTGAAAGCGGGCAGGGGCATCTGCATAACCGCGGGTGATTTTTCAGAAAGCGCCAGAGCCTTTGTAGAAGCCCGGTTGATCGACCTCGTGGAAAAGGAAGAGCTGTTTAAGCTTTTTTCCCGTCTGCCGAGCCAACCTCCGGCTGTGGCTTCATAGCAAAATCCCCTTTTTAAGGAGAAAAAATAACCAGATGTCTCTCTTCAGAGACAAAGGGAACCTTTACCCTGCGAATAGTAAAGTTACTTATCTGCTGCTGTAGAGCGCTCAGCTCAGGGAGTATTCGTTCCAGTCTGCCTTTATAGGCAACTACCTTTCCTCCCTCAGCCGTGATCTTCTTCAGGTTTTTCAGTTCCCTGGCCAGGGGGGAAAAGGCCCTGAAGGTAACCAGCGGATATCTCTCCTTTATATGACGGAAATCCTTTTCAATCACCCGCACATTCTTTAACCCCAGGAGGATTACTGTATTCCTCAAGAAAGCGGCCTTCCTGGCCGCTCGTTCTATCAATACCAGCTCTGATTCGGTCAGGAATATTGCCAGAGGGATCCCGGGAAAGCCCGCTCCGGAACCCAGGTCGCAGATACTTTCATGGTGCTCCAGGCCTTTAATAGTGGCTACGGCGCTTAAAGAATCCAGTACATGCCTGCTCACCAGCTCACAGCCTTCGGCTTTTACAAAACCATATATCTTATTCCAGCGCTCAAGCTCATTGATATATTTCAGTATCAGCTCCGCCCTGTCAGGTGTGCCGCCAAGCCCTAACTCTTCAAGACCACGGCTAATTAATTTCAGCATGACCTGACCATCCTGCCTGGAAGACATAACTAATCATTTTTTGCCAGGTTGACCATGAGCACCGCAATATCAGATGACCGTACCCCGGAAATACGGCCGGCCTGTCCCATGGACAGGGGTTTGATCTTATCAAGTTTCTCCACCGCCTCTGTAGATAACCCGATTACCCGGCTGTATTCCAGGTCCGCGGGAAGCCGCATATTCTCCATTCTCTGGAAACGGTCAACCTGACGTTCCTGGCGTTTGATATAGCCTGCATATTTTATATCAAGCTCACTCTGATAGAGCCAGTCATGGTTTTTAGCAGCCAGCCCCTCCTCCAGGGCAATTAGATCCTTCATCCGCACTTTCGGGTCCTTAAGCGCCCGGCCTAAACTTTTACCCAGGTGGATCTTCAACTCGGTCACTTTCTCTACATCCTTCTCCTGCACTTTACGCTTTT
The DNA here is from genome assembly GCA_030604195.1 of Spirochaetales bacterium. GTDB lineage: Bacteria > Spirochaetota > Spirochaetia > SZUA-6 > DRHE01 > DRHE01. Next base: position 8,656 of record JAUVWI010000089.1, on the reverse strand, counting down.
CCAGCAATTCCTTGATCTCCTCGATTTCCCTTTTTTTCTGCAGCAGTCCATCCCTGGCTTCAACAGACTGGAGACCCACTTCATAACCTTTTTCCAGCAGTCTCAGGTCAGCGGTATCGTGTCTTAAGGAGAGACGATATTCGGCGCGGGAAGTAAAGAGGCGGTATGGCTCTCTGGTGCCCAGGGTTACCAGGTCATCAATAAGTACACCTATATAGGCTTCGGCGCGGGAAAGAATCAGGGGCTCTCTTCCCTGCAGTTTCATAGCCGCATTTATGCCTGCCAGCAGCCCCTGGGCGGCCGCCTCCTCATAGCCTGAAGTGCCGTTTGTCTGCCCGGCAATAAACAGCCCCTTGATCTTCTTACTTTCCAGAGATGGATAAAGCTGCAATGGGTCCAGGTAATCATACTCCACCGCGTATCCCGGTCTCATTATTACCAGGTCTTCAAGCCCGGGAACTGTGCGCAGAAATTCTTCCTGCACCTCCTCCGGAAGCGACGAGGAAATACCATTCAAATAGACCTCATCAGTATCCAGGCCTTCCGGTTCCACGAATACCTGGTGGCCGGCTTTATCCGGAAAACGCACTACCTTATCCTCAATAGAGGGACAATACCTGGGGCCAACCCCCTGTATCTTTCCCCCGTATAAGGGTGAGCGGTGAATGTTATCCCTGATTATACGGTGGGTTTTTTCATTAGTATGGGTTATATAGCAGGATACCTGCGGTCTCTGAACTTTCGTATTAGCAAAGGAAAAGGGCATTATTTCACTTTCGCCCGACTGCTCCTGCATGCGCTCCGGATGGAGGGAGGAGGCCAGGGCCCTGGCCGGGGTTCCGGTTTTCAGCCGGCCAACTTCAAAGCCCAGTTTTCTTAAGGCATTGCCCAATCCTACGGCGGCAGGTTCCCCGAGCCTGCCCGAAGAGGCGGTAAACTCGCCTATAAAAATATCCGCCTCCATAAATGTGCCGGTGGTAAGCACTACAGTAGGCGCGGTAAAACGCCTGCCCCTTTCTGTAATTACCCCGCACACCTCCCGGCCGCTCCCGGCCAGCAGGAGATCCACCACCGTATCCTGAAACAGGCTTAAACCCCCTTGCCTTTCCAGGGTCCATTTAGCCAACCGGGAGTATAGAGCCTTATCAGCCTGGGCTCTCGGGGCCTGCACGGCCGGCCCTTTACTGCGGTTCAGAATTCTGAACTGGATCAGTGATTGATCGATCAATTTGGCCATCTGTCCGCCAAGGGCATCGATTTCACGAACCACATTTCCCTTGGCCAACCCCCCAATGGCCGGGTTACAGGACATTTTACCGATACAGTCCAGATTCTGGGTAATTAAAAGGCAGGAAAAATTCAGCCGGGAAAGGGCTAATGCAGCTTCGATCCCGGCATGGCCGCCGCCGATTACAATACCATCAAAATCCATTCTATTTCCCCACACAAAAGTCTTTGAACATTCTATTCAATATATCAACTGAAGTGACCTCACCCGTTATCTCACCCAGGGCATCAATGGCCTCCTTTAGATCAACGGCAATCAGGTCCAGATAGACCTCACCCAGCAGACCTTTTTTAAAATCTTCCAGGCTGGAAAAAGCCCTCTCTAAAAGTTCTTTCTGACGCAGAGAATCTATAACCCTCTCTTCAGTACTGCCCGCGAGATTGCCTGCCGTTCTGCTAACCATTTCCCTTGAAAGCTTTGCAATGCCCGTGCCATCCAGGGCGCTTAGAGCAATAAACCCCTCAGGAGTCCCGGTTGCTGCAATATCACTCTTGCTCCAGACCGGGATCAACTTTTTATTATCATGGTAGGCTGAAATAAGCTCCCGGTCCTCGGCTTCCAAGCCCAGAGAGCCATCCACTAAATAGAGCAGTAAATCGCTGTTCCTGATAATCTTATCGGCCCGCCTGATCCCTTCCGCTTCCAGGGGGTCGCCGGCTTCCCGCAAACCGGCCGTATCAATTAATTTTAAAGGAATCCCCTCTATAGAGATATATCCCTCCAGGTAATCCCGGGTGGTCCCATGAAACTCGGATACAATTGCCCTTTCCTCTTTTAAGAGACGGTTGAAAAGGGTGGATTTGCCGGCATTGGTCCTGCCCGCAATGGCTACCACCAGCCCCTCCTGCACAATTTTTCCTATACTGTAGGTGCTGAGTAATTTTTCTATTTCTAAAGCCCACCCTTCAGCCTCATGGATCAGATCCTTTTCCCCTTCAAGCTCTTCCTCCGGATAGTCCAGCTGCACTTCAACTCCGGCGAGTATCCCGGCCAGGCCGTCTCTTATCTCTCTTACCTTTCCCTCTATAGCTCCGGATAAACGGTTCAGAGCAAGCGCCCTTGCACGGTCTGTGCGCGCCCTTATAAGCTCATTCACTGCCTCGGCCCTTGTCAAATCAAGTTTGCCATTCATAAAGGCGCGCAAAGTGAACTCTCCCGGCAGTGCATAGCGGAAGCCGCTGTCCGCAAGCGCTCCAATCAGTCTTTTGATAACCGCCGGATTACCGTGGCAGAATATCTCGGCGCTCTCTTCGCCGGTATAGCTCTTCGGCGCCCGGTATATTGCAACCATCACTTCATCGATCAATTCTTTCGTATCCGGCGCTGTTATCCGTCCATAGTGAAGGGTATTGCCTGCGGCTTTAACTATCTCTCCAGCCCTGGAAAATATACCGGCAAGCAGCTTTAGGGAATCAACACCTGAAAGCCTGATAACGGCCAGCGCGCTTTCTCCCCAGGGTGTTGCCAGGGCCGCAATAGATTCTTCCGGATTATAGTCCTGTGGATAAAGATCCTTCTTCCGCATAACATACAAGATACTTTATAAACCCTCCGGCTTCAACAGCAACCCGGCGCTCGTCCGACAACTGGACATATAATTGGAGTAATTGTAGTATACACATGCAAAGCCAAAATGGATCATATTATAAGAAAGCCGGTTAAAGCTACACGCTATCACCATATTGCACTCCTGTTGACTGTTGCGGCCATTATTACCTCTCTCTACCTGTTGAGCCGACATAATTATCTATATTTCCACATCCTGGTAGAGATGTTCAGCATCTTTGTAGCCTATACGATTTTCGCGGTAACCTGGAATACCCGCGATCAAATCGAGAACGGTTTTATAATTATCCTTGGTATTGCCTATTTATTTATCGGTTCCATCGACCTGATCCACACCTTTGCCTACAAGGGAATGAATATTCTTCCTGTCCCGGGCGCCGACCTTGCTACCCAGCTCTGGATAGCGGCCAGGTACATGGAGAGTATTTCCATGCTGGCCGCGATCCTGCTGTTTAATAAAAGAGTCAAAGCCGGGCTGATTTTTGCTCTTTTTCTCCTTGCCTCCCTGCTGCTGCTCGCTCTCTTCCTGTTAAGGCTATTCCCTGTGTGCTATATCGAGGGGTCGGGTCTTACCCGGTTTAAGAAGATCAGTGAATACCTGATCAGCTCGATTCTTTTAATCTCTCTGATACTCTTCAATAAGCGGCGGGGTGAGTTGGATAGAAAGGTCTGGAACTGGCTTGCCTCTGCTATAGTCCTTACCATGGCTTCTGAAATTTCCTTTACCTTCTATATCAGTGTCTATGGCTTATCCAATCTAACAGGCCATTTTTTTAAGCTCTTTTCCTTTTATTTTGTCTATAGGGCGATAGTTGAAACCGGCATCCGCCGTCCCCAGACACTGCTCTTCCAGAGTCTCCAGCAGACAAAGGATAGACTCGAAACTCAATTCCGTTCAATTCCCACCCCCACTTTTATCTGGAAAAAAGCAGAGAATACCTTCTATCTTCTCGATCTGAATGTGGCCGCAGAGCTTCTAGTACAAAAGACATTCAGCGATCTGAAAGGAAAAACAGCGGAGGAAATCTTCCCCCGGATGGCTGACCTGACCACAATTATGGAACATTGCCTTACTAAAAAGGAAGGAGTCGACAGGCAGGTAAATTACCGCCTGCAAGATTCACCCAGGGATAACACCTTGAAGATCAATTGCGTCTCTGTACCACCGGATATGGCTATTCTTCATATTGCAGACATAACTGATGAATACAACTCCAGGCAGATACTCCTGGAATCTGCGCGCCTCGAGGCTACCGCCACTCTGGCCAAGGGTATTGCCCATGAATATAACAACCTGATGACCATTATCCTGGGCAACATAGAATTGTTAAAAATGGAGCCGGCCATCCAGGCGGCTAAAGCTGAAACCCTGGAAGATATTGCCGCATCTGCAAAGAAAGCTGCAGATCTGGCCGGCCGCATGCTGGATTTCGCTCAAATAGGCAGACAGGTAACCAGAGAAATCGATATGAATCAGATCATCACCCAGGCTCTTGAGCTGCAACTGGCCCCGCTGCCTGCTCAGGTATCCGTTACTAAGAACCTGGAACCCCGAATATGGAAGATTAACGGGGACCCGGTTCAAATGAGCCAGGTTGTTATAAACCTCTGCAGAAATGCTTTCGAATCTTTAGCTGATAGGGATGAGATAAATATTACAACCGAAAATCTGCTGCTTGACCCCGCTGCCGCTGAAATTAACCGCTATATTGAAGAAGGCCGTTATGTCTGTATGTCAATCCGGGATACGGGAAGCGGTATGGATTCTGAAACACTCACCCATGCTTTTGAACCCTTCTTCACCACCAGGTTCCAGGGCCGCGGTCTGGGCCTGGCAGCGGCTTATGGTATTATAAAGCAGCATCGGGGACGCATGGCCATAGACAGTACAGCCGGCGCCGGCACTACGGTCAAAGTTTACCTCCCGGCCTTATAATATAGAGATCATACAGGATAAAAACATAATTGTATTGCATAAAACTTCAATAAAAGGCTATCTTAGCCTTAATTATGCTATTACCTTTAGAATCTTGCGCTTTCAGCGTAAGAAATGATCAAGTCCAACGCCCGAATATATATTGTGCTGGACTTTTGCTTTAAGGAGTTCGGTTGTGGGTGTAATCAGCGCTGGAAGCAATGATCTGGATATTGACCGCCTCCCCTGCAAAGACGCAGAGCAATATGTGCTCTCTTTTATTACCACCCTGAAAGGTATTGAAGGTGAGCTTAAAAACCTTGACCGGGAACTGGAATTATGGCGCGGCCGCGCTCACCTGGCTGAAAAAAACCAGGAAGTGCAGCTTGTACTGATAGCCAAAAAAAAGATCGGTGAACTCCAGGAAAAGAACTCGCAATTAGAGCTCGAGCAGAAAAGCTTAAGGCTCAAGGTCTCTGTTCTCAAAGAAAAACTTAAAAGCATCAGGAATCAACCTGCAGCTGCGGTAAACACTGATGAGCTGCTGCAGAAAATGAAAATGCTGGCCGGCGAAGAAGATAAAACCCTTGAGAAAATTGAGGATCTTGAAGCGCAGCAGGCCCTTGAAGAATTAAAAAGGCGTTTGAAGGAAGAGAACAGATAGAATGGAAAATCACTTACTGATCAATGGACAGGTTCTGCTCTTCGGCCACCGCGGCTATTCCAGCCTGGCCCCGGAAAATACTCTGTCTGCATTCCGCATTCTGCTGGAACAGCAGATCCCCGGCGCCGAGCTTGATGTGCACCGCTGTAAAAGCGGGGAGCTGGTGGTGACCCACGATGACAACCTGGAAAGGGTTACCGGATTTAAGGGCAGGGTCGCAGAGACGGATTTTTCCCGGATACGCTCCCTAGATGCCGGCAGCTGGTTCTCGCATGAGTTTGAAGGAGAAAAAATACCTCTTTTAGATGAGGTGCTCGAGCTTCTGGGCAAAAATGTATATTACGATATAGAACTGAAGCACAGAGGCAAAGCGGGGAATGGCCTGGAAGAAGAAGTCCTCTCCCGCATACGAGCCCACAACATTGAGAACCTCTCTCTGCTCTCCTCTTTCAACCCCTGGTGTGTGCGCCGGGTGAACCGCCTGGCCCCGGAAATTCCGACTGCTGTTATCTATTCAGCCAGTAAAAAACTTCCCTTTTTTTTAAGGCATGGAGAAGCCCGTTTGATCACCAATGCCAGGTTCTTAAAACCCAATTATAAGGTAGTCCGACCCTGGACCATGTTGTTGCAGAAAAAGATATTTAAAGTGGAAATATTGCCCTGGATAGTAAATGATCCCCAGATTGCGGAGAAACTTCTAAAGGCAGGGGCGCGGGGCATCATCTCTAACGATCCCGGTAAGATAATTACTCTTGAATACTATAGATCACTTGATCGCTGAAGATCACAGGGAGGAAGTGATGTTGGTTTTGAGCAAACAGGATATCCAGAAGGCGCTGCCCATGAGGGATGGAGTTGAGGCAATGAAAAGGGCCTTTAAACAACTCTACATGGGCAAAGCAACGGTGCCTGCCAGAATACATATCGATGTTCCGGAACATAACGGCACGACCCTCTTTATGCCGGGATACCTGAATGAAGATAAAAATATGGCTGTAAAGATAGTCTCGGTATTCGCTGATAATCCTGAAAAAAATCTTCCTGTAATAAACGCCATAGTGGTAGTAATAGATGCAGAGACAGGTATTGCACATGCAATCATAGACGGAACTTACCTGACCGCAATCAGGACCGGCGCTGCAGCCGGCGCGGCAACAGATTTCCTGGCCCGAGAAGATGCTTCAAGAGCCGCTATTTTCGGAGCGGGACCTCAGGGGCGCTCGCAGCTTGAAGCAATGTGCGCGGTTCGCCCGATCAGAGAGGCCTGGATTTTCGATATCAATAGTGAAGCCTCTCAAGCATTTGCAGTGGAGATGGCCCAAAGAACTGCGGCAAATATCCGCGTGGCACGCAATCCGTCGGAGGCGATCGCCAATGTTGACATCATCTGCACTGCTACTAACTCTACACGCCCGGTTTTTGATGATAGAGATGTCCGGCCCGGCACACACATAAATGCCGTGGGTGTTTACAAACCCCACATGCAGGAGCTCCCCGCAGACACCGTTAAAAGGGCAAAGATCGTTGTCGACAGCCGGGAAGCATGTATGGAAGAAGCCGGCGATCTGCTTATTCCAATAGAACAGGGAATCATTGCCCAGAAACATATTTATGCAGAACTCGGTGAGATTGCCGCAGGGGTGAAGCCAGGCCGAACCTCTGAGCAGGAAATAACCCTGTTCAAATCGGTAGGAATCGCTGTGCAGGATGCAGCCGCAGCTTCGGCCGTGCTGAAAAGGGCTGAAAGCCTCAATCTAGGTTCCAGAATTGAGTTTGGATAGAGCTGCCGTCTGATTAAAGCTTATTTCTGAAGCCCACTAAAGCCCGGTCCGTAAAACTTGAGCCAGGCGCCTTACCCCTTCCTGCAACTCCTCCGAATCGTAGTAAGAGAAGCTCAGCCGCAGGTAATTACCCAGTCCCCCGCAGTTGGAAAAGCGAATGCCGGGTATGAAATTTACTCTGCACTCCTGTGCTTTGGGCAGCAAATCCGGGGCATGCACTCCTTCCGGAAGGGCGATCCAGAAAAAAAATCCACCCCGGGGCTCGTTGAAACGCAGCAGCCCGGGAAGCTCGCTCCGCAAGGCAGAGTTCATGGCCACCAGGCGCTCCTGGTAAACAGCCCGTAATCGCTCCAGGTGCTCAAGCAGCAGCCCGGATTCGATTGCACTGCGAACCAGGGCGGAGGTAAAGGGATTCAAGCCGCCGCCGCTGTCGAGCATTCCGCACAATGCAAGTGGGCGCAACAGCTCAGGGGAGGCATGGATCCAGCCCAGGCGCAGCCCGGGGGCCAATATCTTAGAAAATGAACCGAGTGAAAACACACTCCCCTCAGAGATGAAGCTCCCAAAAGGCGGGGGCGGCTCTTGTAAGTAACTCAACAAATGGTAAACCTCATCGGCCAAAATCAAAAAATCAAACTCTTTGCTCAATTCCACCAGGCGGCGCCGGCGATTCGCAGGCAAGGTAACTCCGGTCGGATTCTGATGGGTCGGGATTGTGTAAAGGAAAACCGGGCGCTGTTTAGCAAGCCTCTCTTCCAGCGCTTCAACTACCAGGCCCTCTTCATCCACGGGCAGGCTTACCACCCTGAGGCGGTGGTCTGCGAAAATACGCAAAGCAAGGAAATAAGTCGGCTCTTCAACGAAAATAAGATCGCCTGGCCTGGTATAGAGGGTACAGATAAGGTCAAGGGCCTGGGAGACCCCGTTTGAGATAAACAGATGGCCGGGATTGACAGGCACACCGTACTGACCCTTGAGGAAAAGGGCAAGAGATTTGCGGAAATAGCCGCAGCCCTGCTCAAAACCATACTGGAGCAGGGCAGGATCGTCCTGATTCAGGCGATGTTCGGCTGCCCTCTGCATTATTTCCAACGGCAACAGTGAAAGGCTGGGATGACCGATGGACAAATCGATCAGATCGCCGGGGATTACAACCTGGGCAGTCTGCATTACAGGCACCTCATCATCATAATCTATAATATTTCTCAAGTATAAGTAAGCCGGAATAAGATCTCTTTGCGGATAGTATATAACACTGGATCAGACTTCGAACCGAATACTGGCACCAGGGATTATAAAGTGATAAACTCCCATGCCCTAATTCTGCAGTCCACTAAATAACCTGAAAGATTAATTTTTTTCTCTGTAATGAAATAGGGAGTCTTTTTTTATTTTTGTTAACAATATGCAGTTGTCTAAAGGCGTCTAATATGCTACAATTG
>JAUVWI010000001.1 GCA_030604195.1 Spirochaetales bacterium | reverse complement strand
AATTTACACCAATTTTATCATATCAAACGGGCTGTGGTGCGTCTACTCATTTAAAAGACGAAAAAAAATCTATTTGTTTGTAAGTATCTATTGTGTGTGGATTTATAATTTATGCGTCAGTACTGTGCTATGATCCGAAAATTGAGAAAGAGGTAATGGAAAAGCAGATCAATTTCGGCGATAATATATTTTTTCTCACCCTGATCCTTAAAGGTTTGTCATCAGGATTAAGATTATCTTTAGATCATGACCTATTTTTAGATAAGTTGGTGGAAGATATTTTTTTTCTGGAAGGATCAATTGAGAAGGTATTTGAGCTGATTAAGCAAAGGATTTTGCTTATTGATCGCTTAGAGCACCTCAAAAACCTGGAAACACTCAGCAGTGATTTCGCTGTCTTCCTGGAGGAGATAATCATGGGGGATGTGCCTGTGGTTGAACACCTGGCAGCCTTCTCGGAAAAATTTGACAGCATAAAGGATCGTCAACATAAGCTTGTGTCGGAGATTAAGGGGATCATCCATGACAATGATCAGTCGGAAACTACAGAAGAAGATATGGTTTCACGGGAGGAGTTTGAATTTCTGCTTGCTGAAGAAAACGAAGAAAATGATGATTAATTTATATCAGTAAGATTACCTACTTTAAATAATTGGGAGGGAATATGCTATTACCTTTAAAATCTTGCGTGTTCAGCGCAAAAACCAATCAAGTCCAGCGCCCGAATATATTGTGTTGGACTTTTGCTCTTAGAACTTCGGTTGCTGCTGTAATCTCCGCTGGGCAGAAGCAAATTATATTCATACTAATATTACTATTATGCGGCCTATTATCATGGGCAGAGGCGGAGATTATTGTGTCCCATGCTATTACCCTGCGGGGGGAGCCCAAATACCCCGAGGGATTTAGCCATTTCGACTATGTCAACCCGCAGGCGCCAAAAGGCGGCACCTTAACCCTGAATTCCATAGGCACATATGACAATTTTCACCGTTTTGCACAGCGCGGGGTTGCCGCGGCTGCCAGCACATCTTTTTACGACACACTGCTGGTTGCTTCCGAGGACGAGGTGGAGGTCTATTACGGCCTGATTGCAAAGAAACTGGAATATCCTGAGGACTTTAAGTGGATTATTTTTCACATTAATCCCAGGGCAAAACATCAGGACGGCAAAGCGATCACTGCTGATGATGTTGTCTTCTCCTTTAACAAGTTTGTAGACCAGGGTGTACCTCAATTCAAGCAGTACTATAAGAATGTTGCCGGGGTGGAAGCGCTTGACAAATACAGGGTGAAGTTCAGCCTGAAGGAGGGCGATAAGGAGATGCTGATCTCCCTGGGTTCGTTAACTATTCTGCCCGGTCATTACTGGGAATCCCGGGATTTTACCGAGCCGTTGACAGAAATACCTCTCGGCAGCGGCGCCTACACGGTAAAGGATTACAAGATAGGTCAATACGTCGTCTATGAACGGCTAAGAAATTATTGGGCTATGGATATCCCGGTAAACAAGGGGCAGTTGAACTTTGATTATATTCGTTACGATTACTATCGCGACCAAACAGTCGCTTTCGAGGCCTTCAAAGCGGGCGAGCATGATCTAAGGGAGGAAAACATATCCAAGAACTGGGCGACCCTGTATACCGGGCCTGCTTTTGACGACGGTTACATTGTCAAGGAAGAGATAAAACATGATATCCCGCAGGGTATGCAGGCCTTTGTCTTTAATATACAGCGCCCGGTTTTTAGCGATCCACGGGTTCGTATGGCTTTGAACTATGCTCTGGATTTCGAATGGATGAACGAAAACCTGTTCTATAATCAATATACACGCACACGCAGTTATTTTCAGAATACAAAGTACGCGGCCACAGGACTGCCTGGCAAAGAGGAGCTTAAGATTTTAAAGCCCCTGAAAGGCAGGATTCCCGATGAAGTGTTCACCAGGGAATATCAGCCTCCGGTAACCGATGGATCAGGTAATATTCGCAGTCAAGTCCGAAGCGCCTTAAAGCTGCTAAAAGAGGCGGGCTGGGAAATAAGGGATAGAAAGCTGATCAATAATAAGACGGGCAAATCTATGGAATTTGAGCTGCTAATGTACAGCCCCTCAATGGAGCGGGTGGCCATACCGGTGCAGAAGAATATGGAGCGCCTGGGTATTAAGATGAATATACGTGTGGTAGATACAACCCAGTTTATCAATCGTCTGCGCAGTCGCGACTTCGATATGATCTCCCAAGGCTATAGTGCATCATTTTACCCAAGCAGTGATTTGAAAATCACCTGGCGTTCCGATTATCTTGACTACACCTATAACACGGCAGGCGTGCAGGATGAGGCTGTGGATATGCTGATCGATGGTATTGTGGCCAACCAGGATAACGAACAGGCACTGCTCCACTACGGCCGTGCCTTAGACCGCGTTCTGACCTGGAACCACTACGTTATTCCTCAGTGGCACATCAGCATGTTTCGGGTTGCCTACTGGAATAAATTCTCCAAACCGGCCGTGCGTCCCAGGTATACCCTGGGTACCGGCACCTGGTGGATCGATAAGAACAAAGAGAAAAACCTCCCGAAACGGAAAATAAATTAGGATTTGCCCTTTTACAATGACTGCCTATATTGCCCGGCGCCTGCTTTTGATTATTCCCACTCTACTGGCAATAATCACCATTAATTTCTTCATAGTGCAGATAGCGCCGGGCGGCCCGGTCGATCAGATGGTGGCAGAGATGAGCGGCATAGGTTCGAACATGATAATGGAGCGGATTTCGGGCGCCGGGCAGCAGGAAGTAAGTCAGGATATTGATAAGGAGGTCTCTGCCTACAGGGGTGCCAGAGGTTTGGACCCGGAGGTGATCGAGGAGATCAAACGTCGTTTTGGCTTTGACCGGCCCCTGCATGTTCGCTACCTGGATATGCTAAAGAAATACATTCTCTTCGACTTCGGGGAGAGCCTGTTCAGGGGCCGCACCGTTGTCGGGCTCATTATCGAGCGCCTGCCTGTTTCCATGTCCTTAGGATTGTGGAGCACCCTGATTATCTATCTGGTTTCCATTCCCATGGGTATCAGAAAAGCTGTCAGCCACGGAAGCCGTTTTGATATATGGACCAGTACTGTAATAATTTTAGGGAATTCAATTCCCACCTTCCTGTTTGCCATAGTTTTGATTATTTTCTTAGCGGGAGGCTCCTGCTTAAACCTCTTTCCTCTAAGGGGCCTGGTATCCGTTAATTTTGCTGAACTTAATATTTTACAGAAAATCCTGGATTATTTCTGGCATCTGGCATTACCCGTGCTGGCCATGGTAATAGGCGGCTTTGCCACCCTGACCATGCTTACCAAGAATTCCTTTCTGGATGAGATAAACAAACAATACGTAATGACCGCGCGTGCCAAAGGACTGCAGGAAAAGGATATCCTTTTTAAGCATGTGTTCCGCAATGCCATGATGCTGATTATTGCAGGATTCCCCGCTGCTTTTATAAGCATGTTTTTTACCGGTTCTCTGCTTATTGAAGTTATTTTTTCTCTGGAAGGTTTGGGGCTTTTAGGCTTCGAAGCGGTCATGCAGCGCGATTATCCGGTAATGTTCGGAACCCTATATATGTTTACCCTGCTGGGATTGATTTTAGGGTTGATAAGCGACTTTACCTACACCCTGGTGGATCCAAGAATAGATTTTGAATCGAGATGAGCAACCAATGAAGAAGCGGCTAAGCAAACTGAATCAGGAGCGGTGGAATAGATTTAAAGCCAACCGGCGCGGTTTCTGGTCGCTCTGGGTATTTTTAAGTTTTTTTCTTTTAAGTCTGTTTGCCGAGGTAATTGCCAATGATGTGCCCCTTTTTATTCGCCACGATGGTAAATCATTTTTTCCGGTGCTGATTGAATATTCTGAATTGGAATTCGGCGGGGAGTTTGAAACCGCTGCCGATTACCGGGATCCCTATGTTATTGATCTTATTAAGGAAAAGGGTTGGACTGTATGGCCTCCCATCCGGTTCAGTTACGATACCATTAACTATGATTTGCCCAGCCCGGCGCCGTCGCCTCCCTCCAGGGAGAATTGGCTGGGAACGGACGATAAGGGGCGGGATGTGTTGGCCCGGCTGATTTACGGCTTTAGAATTTCGATTCTGTTCGGTTTAACCCTTACTATTCTTTCATCTGTTATTGGTGTTACAGCCGGCGCGATACAGGGATACTATGGCGGCCGTATTGACATTATAGGACAGCGTTTTATCGAAGTCTGGTCGGGCATGCCCACTTTATTTCTGCTGATCATTCTGGCCAGCGTAGTGCAGCCGAATTTCTGGTGGCTGCTTGGCATTACTCTGTTGTTCGGCTGGATGAGCCTGGTAGGTGTTGTGCGGGCGGAATTCTTGCGAGGCAGGAATTTCGAATATGTTCAGGCAGCCAAAGCTCTGGGCATGAGAAACAGCCGCATTATGTTCCGTCATATCCTCCCCAATGCCATGATTGCAACCTTAACATTTATGCCTTTCATTCTGGGGGGCTCAGTTACAACTTTAACCTCTTTGGATTTTTTGGGTTTTGGACTGCCTGTGGGCTCGCCCTCCCTGGGAGAGCTTCTTGCCCAGGGAAAGGCCAATCTGCAGGCTCCCTGGCTGGGCATCTCGGCCTTTATTGTTCTTGCAGGAATGCTGACCCTGTTGGTATTTATCGGTGAAGCGGTACGGGATGCCCTTGATCCTAGAAGGGCTTACTGATGGAATCAAAGAAAAGGCCGTTACTTGCAATTAATAATCTGCACATAGGCTTCAAGAAGGGCGAAAAAGTTGAGCGGGTTGTTCACGGCATAGATCTGGCTATTCAGGCAAATGAAACCCTGGCCCTGGTTGGGGAGAGCGGCTCAGGTAAGACGGTAACGGCTCAAGCCATTTTGCGATTGTTTTCTGAAAACTGGATTGCTTACCCGGAAGGAGAGATCCTCTTTGAGGGAAGAAACATTCTGGCTATGGATCTGCCGGAATTGATAAGCATCAGGGGCAACGAAATAAGCATGATTTTCCAGGAGCCGATGTCCTCGTTAAATCCTCTGCATACAATAGAAAAACAATTGAATGAAACCCTGTTTCTGCATAAAGGTCTTTCACCAGGTAAAGCGACTCCCATTGCCCTGGAATGGCTTAAAAAAGTCGGTATGGGAGATCCCGAAAACAAATTGAAATCTTTTCCCCATCAATTATCCGGGGGTGAGCGCCAGAGAGTAATGATAGCAATGGCATTGGCCAATGAACCGAAACTACTAATTGCCGATGAGCCTACAACTGCCTTAGATGTCACCATACAGGCCCAAATTCTTAATCTGATCGAGTCGCTGCAGCGGGAATTAAAAATGGCGGTTCTGTTCATTACCCATGATCTGGGTATTGTGCGCCGGATATCCGACCGTGTGGCGGTAATGCACCAGGGTAAAATAGTGGAAACAGAAAGCGTTCGGAAGATTTTTAAAAAGCCGAAACATCCCTATACCAGGATTTTGTTGGCTACAGAACCCAGTGATGAACCGCCTGAATCTGATCCAAATATTGACCCCATACTTAAATTGCAAAATTTAAAGGTTTGGTTCCCGATCCAGCGGGGCATCTTGAGGCTCACAAAAGACTATGTCAAAGCCGTAGATGGAATAACACTTAGACTGAAAAAAGGTCAGACATTAGGTGTAGTGGGAGAGAGCGGCTCAGGAAAGACAACCCTGGGAAAGGCTGTCCTGTGCCTTGAAAAGAGCAAAGGCGATATCTGGTTTAAGGGGCAGCCTCTGCACAATCTGAAGCCTGAAGAGATCCGGCCCTTGAGGCTTCAGATGCAGGTGATTTTCCAGGATCCTTACGGCAGCCTGAGCCCCCGTATGTCTGTTGAGCAGATTATCGGCGAGGGCCTTAAGATTCACAAAATCGGCGATCAGCAGAGCCGGGAAAAACTGGTAATTGACACAATGCGTGAAGTGGGACTGGAACCCGCGCACCGCCATCGTTTTCCGAATGAATTTTCCGGCGGCCAGCGGCAGCGCATTGCGCTCGCGCGTGCTTTAGTATTGAAACCTCAAATCATTGTGCTGGATGAGCCCACCTCTTCCCTTGATCGAACAATTCAATTCCAGGTAATCGAATTGTTAAAAGGGCTGCAGGTAAAATATAATCTCAGTTATATATTTATCAGCCATGATCTCAAGGTTGTGAAAAGCCTGTGTCATGATCTGGTGATAATGCGCAATGGGAGAATTGTCGAAGCCGGAGCTGCGCGGGATATTTTTAAAAATCCTAACCATTCCTACACAAAAGAACTGCTGGCAACTGCCTTTGAGTATTGAAAGTCCAGATAAACTGTAGCCGGTAAATATAGGAGGTGATTTAATTTCATGAAACTGACAGTAACCGGAGCCACAGGTCTCCTGGGCCGGGCCGTTATTAAAGAATTGGGAAAAAGTGATGGTTTTGAAGTAACAGGGCTTGGCTACTCAAGAGCGGAACCACCGCTGGTGAAACTCGATTTAATGGATGGTACAGAGCTGACCCGCTACTTTAGGGAAGAGAAGCCGGAAATAATCGTGCATTGCGCTGCCGTGAGAAGGCCCGATGTGAGTAGAGAAAAACCGGAGGAGTCGCGGATACTCAATGTTGAAGTTACCGAGCTCCTGGCTGAAACCGCAGCAGAAATGGACTCTTTTCTATTGTATATATCAAGCGATTACGTATTTGACGGCACATCGCCGCCATATAGAGTTGATTCATCAACAAACCCGATAAACTTCTACGGTTCCACCAAACTGGCAGGGGAGAAAGCAGTGGTTAAATCATGCCGGGACTATTGCATCTTAAGGCTGCCGATCCTCTACGGCGGTGACCTTTATAGGGGAGAGTCATCGATAACCTCAATCGCTGCGGAACTTGAACAGTTGCAGGGGGGCGGCTTTGATAACTGGGCTACCCGCTACCCAACCTGCACCTCTGACGTGGCCCGGGTTGTCCGCCAAATACTGGAATACCGGGCCAGTCATCCCGATACTGCCGGGATTTATCACTGGTCGGGTAATGAGCCCTATACAAAATATGAAATGGCCCTGGTCATGGCCAGGGTTATGGGAATCCCGGCTGAATCTGTTCACCCGGTAAATACTCCGGCCGGTGGAACAAAACGTCCAAAAGACAGCCATCTGGACTGCAGCGCTCTTGAGGAGCTTGGGATCGGCTCGCAGAGCTCTTTTCGGAAAAACATCAGTGAATTGCTGAGTAGTATCTGATAAACCGGTATACCTGATGAGCTCTTTCGACGGCTGGAAAAGTTGGCGGGAATTGCTGTTATATTGATCTGTCTTTTGCTGATCCTGTTCGGCAGGATAGCAATCTACTCAAAAAGGTCAAGCGGGGGCGGGGGGGAGCCGCCCTCCCAGCGGTTCTCTTCCTCCGTGGTGTAGGGCCGGCCATAGAGCATCTCAAATAGATAACGGAAATCTTCTTCAGCGAATTCCAAAAACTGTACGCCGAAATAACATTTCTTATTATCCTTGAACTTTCTCCTCACCCGCGAACCTATTATCATCTTTCTATCCGTGATCTTCAAGGTAAGATCAATATCCGTATGGATCAGCAGGTCTTTTGCAAGACTGGGCAGGGTATGGGCAAATAGAAGCCCTGAAGCGCTGATATCAATGATCGGTGCATCATAGCGTTGTTCGCCGGAGGTCTCGCTGGCAAAATAGCCGTTTAGTTTCAATGAGTAGCTTAATACCCTGGCAAAGTCGTATAGATAGTCAATCGTATCTCTGGAAATTCGCTTTCGCATTTCATCCTGATTGGCAATGTAGAGATAACCAACTAGATATTGATCATAGAGTATGGGGCAGTAAACCTCGGAGAATATTTTCTTCTTCTGTTTCTCATAAAGGATATTGCCAAGTTTGCTGTTTATTATATGCACCGGAGTGTTAAAGGATTCTTCATATTTGATGAGGTCCTTTTTAATGATAATCCTCTCCTCAGGGAAGGGGTCTACAGAGATAAAATCCTCATCAACAGAGGGTATCCAGAGTATTTTTCCGGTTGCAGCCATGATGTTTTCCTCGTAGGTTGCCGGAATCTTGTTTCTCATCATGGTAATATCGTTGGTTGAAACAATTTTCGACATTTTCTGGCGAAAATCCCTGGTAAGCCTTTGGATGCCGGTCACGGCAAAATCTTCGGCTATTTCCGGCTCTGCTTCCGGCAGAGGGCGCTCAGCTTTGGGGAAATTAAGCTCAACCCTCTTGCCCTGCAGAGTGAAGAATACCTCAATGGAAGTTTTAAGCTTAATCCTTTCAAATTTACGTTGAGGATTTTTATACACACCCTCCGGGTGAGTCAAAAAAAGATGTCCATCCTGTTTTTCGATTATAGTTGCTTCAAAGGTGTGATAGTTATTCTGAAGGTAGAAAAAAACGCGGACCTGTTCATCAGGCTCAAATTTTTCAAGATCCTGGGGCGTACACTCCAGTTCCAGCTGGTTTTCGCCCACTTCAACTAAAACCCCTGAGAGCATTTTCTTATTGCCGTGCAAATCTATTTTGATCTGCTGATCAAGCAGTGATTTGAACACGAATTCCTTAACAATTCTACCAACTTTAGCGCCCATATTGTTCTTTCCTCATTTCAGGGATTCACCGATACCTGGATCGATTCTCCGCCTTTGCCGCTCACGCTCAGCGCAATCAGGTAATCACCCGGTGTAAGCGGATAAGCGGTGGCTGTCTTTTGCTCAATCGATTGCATGTTGGGGAGATTGTATACCCGGATAATCACAGGGTAGCGCTCTGATTTCGCCCTTATCAGGTAGACTCCCTGCTTCAGGATGCGCAGCTTGAGGTAGTGTGAATCATCCTGAGATTTAAGAAATATTTTATGACCGTTGGGATGGATCTGTATTGGTTCAAGATTATTCAGGATGAGTTTATATGCAGCTGCTTCATCCGGATCTTGAGCAGATATCATGACAAAAAGTCTTCTTGTTCCCAGGAAAACAGGTAAGGCATTTTGCTCATGGCCGGCATAGTTGTAATTATTTATTATTTCCTGCTCCCGGCTGTTGAGAAGAGTGAGCCGAAGCGGAATATCACTATTCTCCACAGAGAGCAGGTAAAATCCAGGGAGGGAACTCTTCAGCTCGACCCAGTCGCAGTTTCCGGCAGCGATAATTCGTTCCTGACTGCTACCGGAAAATATCTCCGTTGCTTCTTCCAGGGTATCGTCAGGTTCATAGCTGTCATCACCTATAGAGGCGAGATTGATCAACAGTTGATAGCCTGCCTGTAAATCAAAATCATAGGCTGTGATTTCAAGGATGTATAAACCCGCAGGCAGATGTTCCTCTATTCTTGATGGCTGAGCCATAAAGGGTATTTCCTCGCGTTCGCGAAAAAGGAGGAGCTGCAGCTCTGTTTCAGCTACCGCCTCTATTATTATTTTACCGGGCAAGGGCAGGTAGAATAGGAAGCGGTCAATATCACCCGGGGTCAGGAATCTGGCGAAAATACTGAGCTTCTTCTCTTCCACCTGCACTTCGAATCCGGGAAGGTCATCAGGTTCATAAGGGTCCGCAGTACTCTGCAAATTATTTTTGTCTTCCCGGGGAGCAAGCAGTTGTTCGAGCTCAGTGTCAATTTTCATGTCATACTTGACCCCGCCGGCCAGGGAGCCGTCGGGATTATATATCTTCACAAGTATCCTGACCTGGGATAGAAAACTCATGATCTCTCCGGTCACGGTATAGTGATTGTAGCCTTCAGGAGAGTTCAGCACTCTGGTTTTCTGATAATGCAGGGCCAGGTAGAGTTCCAGGGAGCTTTTTATTCTTTGACCTAAAAGGGTTTGGCCGCTTCTATCTGAAAGAAAAGGGTTTATGGAAATGGAGTAACCTTCGGCATCAGCCACTTTACCGATTATGAAGCTGCCGAACTCTTCGGCAGCGGTGTCAATAACATCCAGGGTTGCCGCCGGCGCCATAAAAACCACCGTCAGAGTTATTATTAAAGTAAAGATAACTCGCATCAGGGTCCCATAGCAGATTACATTCGTAACTGAAGTTCTTAAAGCAAAAGTCCAACACAATATATTCGGGCAATGGACTTGATTATTTTTTGCGCTGGACGCCAATTTTAGAGGAAATAGCATTTTAAAGTCCTAACTGATCCGCCACCTTTTGCATAGCTGCCACTGCAATCCCGGTGAATTCATCCAGCTCCAAACCAATCTGCCGGCAGAGGAGGATGCTTTCCCGGGAGACTTTACGGGCAAAATCCTTCTTCTTCATTCTTTTTACCACAGAAGATGGTTTTAAGGAAGCAAGCTTTTTATCCGGCATTACCAGAGCAGCGGCAACAATTAAGCCGGTTATACTTTCACCGCAGCTTAACGCATAATCAAGTTCTGTTTTTCTCTCAATCCCCAAACCCTCGGCATTATGGGCTTTGACCGCCTGAATAATCTCTTCTTTAATATTCAAGGCAGAGAGGATTTCAGCGCTCTTCAAACCGTGAACCGCGGGGTCCTGGGTGAGGTCAAAATCCAGGTCATGTATCAAGCCGGTGGTCCACCATTCATCCGGGTCGCGCTCCAGTCTCTCTGCCAGTCCCTGCATAACTGCTGCTGTAGCAACAGAGTGGTTCTTGAGCCATTCAGTGGAAACATACTGGTTTAAAAGATCTTCTGCTTCTATTCTGGTCATATTCTTCACTTTTCCTCTTTACCTAAAATTGTATGGTCCAGCCGTAAGTGTAAGGCATAAACTTGCTGTCACTCTGCCGGTAAGCAATGCTAAGCTGTTCGAAAGCAATTTGCAAGTCAGTGATATACCAGAGACCCTCTTCTTTTGTCAGGTATATCTCGCCCTCACTGACTCCGGTGGAGCTGAAGAGCCTGACATTAGCCCGGGCAAGTGCAGGATCATACAGGTTGATAGAGCCGAAACGATAGCTCCGGGGAATAAGACCTCTACCGATATGGTAGCCAAGAAAGCGGCTCAGTTCCGTGCGGTTAGAGGGAATCAGCAAATCCTCTTCAATTTCCCCCCGGGTCAGGCTTTTGAGGAATTGTTCCATAATAAGGGTAATGCCTTTTTTATTCCCCGGATCAAAGATATCCTGAAGCGGGCCGATCTTGAAATCTTCAGGAATTATACGGGAGCCCTGCCGGCGGTATAGCAGCGTCTCTTTTCCCTTCAGGTGGATTGCAACAGCGCTCTCTGCTTTCTGCTCCGCTACTCTCGTTAGAGTAATTTCTTTATTTGACCTGTCCGCAGCCTGCTGCTTCTCTGGTTGCTCTGTTACCTGCCGTACTGTCTGCCGCTCCTTCTCAGAAGGATCAGCAGGGGTTTTTTCACTCCTCTCCTTATTGCAGGAAAAGAGGAGAAAGAGCAGACTCAGGCCGGCAATTACAGCATAGATTTTCATATCTACTATATATTTCTATCAAATGGACTTGAATTGGTCAAATAGATCGTGTATCAAGTTAACCTGCCCAAAAAGCAGGCCGGCATATTTTGCAACAATTTATCTTTGATCCTGATGTATCTTGTCTGTATAATGGGGAAATTATTGCGAGTAAAGAATGTATTCGATAGGCAATGAAAAAAACCAGGCTCAGTCCGGATCATTAACCCTATAAAAAAGGAGTGGGATATGAATGGTGATCTCAACTGTTTGGGAAGCTATGGTCCATGGGCTGCGAATTTTGTCCCTTCGCCGGGCAGCATGAACACATCATTGCCAAATCCCTCTTCTGTGCCGGGACTACCTGGCCCGGTGTTTTCATGGCCGAAGACCGGGCAGCACTGGATGTTCTGGCTTCAAGGGCAGATGTGGATGCCGGGCGCCTCGGTTGTTGCGGTCTGTCCGGCGGAGGGATGCGGACCAACTACCTGGCTGGTCTGGATGATCGTATTCGCTGCTCGGTTACGGTGGGGTTCATGACCACCTGGAGAGATTTTCTTCTAAATGTCTCCTTCATCCACTCCTGGATGGTTTATATTCCATTGCTTTCCTTGTACCTGGATTACCCTGAAGTCCTGGGATTGAGGGTCCCCCTGCCATCCCTGGTCCAATGTTGTAAAGAGGATCCGCTGTATACAATAGGGGAGATGAGGCGGGCTTCAGATCTCCTGACCCGTATCTATGAGAAAGCGGGCGCTTCAGAGCATCTCAAGGTGAGCTTTTTTGACGGACCTCACCGTTTTCATCAGCCGATGCAAGAGGAAGCCTTTGCCTGGCTGGACCGCTGGTTAAAAGCACCGTGAACACAGGGGGAAATCAAACACCGGGCTTTCAACGAGATGTTCGAAGGACGAGTAGCAATACAGAGCAGTCAACAGCCTAAACGGCCTTATCGATCATCTTTTTAAGCAGCAGGTGGCAGTAGAGTTGCTGCCTGGGGATGTGAAAGGGCCCTTTAAAGTAGTTGCCCTTCAGATCTAAGGCCATGCTGCCGTCACGGTGCAGGTAGCCGATCCATTCACAGTACTGTTTGTCGGGGAATCGCTGGATGGACCAGTCCAGGATTTTCTCAAACCAGTCCTCATATCTCTTCTCATTGGTTAAAGCGTAGGCCAAAAACGTTCCATAAATGGCCTCGTTGTGTGGCCACCACAGCTTCATGTCCCATTCCAGTTGCACCGGCTGTTTGCCTTCAATGTCAACGAAAGAGAAAAGGCCGCCGTACTTTGAGTCCCAGCCAATCTCCAGGGCCCAGTCCAGCAGGGGTACGGCCTTTTTGATCAGCCCAGTGTCATTCCGATATCGTCCCTCCTCCATGATGAACCATGCGGTCTCGATAATGTGGCCCGGATTGACGCAGCGTCCTTCCGGGATCTGCCCCAGGTACTCCCCATTCGCCCCTACAGTTTCCAGCAGGGCCTTCCTGTCCGGCTTGACAAAATAGGTGAATACATCATCGATGGCCTGGTTGATTTGCTCATCATACATCCCTTCAGGATCTGCATCCCGCAATACCTGAAGGGTATTGATCCTGATCATGGCCATGGAATGGCCGCGGGTTTGAAGGGTCTCCGTGATGATTTTCGGTTCTAACCGCCCCGGCTTGCGGTAATGATCCTGGATCAGGTCCATCAATTTTTTAGCCAGCTCCAGGGATTCTAGGTCCCCAGAAGCCCGGGCATATTCAGCCAGGGCGATTACCCCAAAAGTCTCGGTAAAGAGGTAGCGCCTCTTTCTTAACGGTCGTCCGTCACGGGTAACGGCGTAGAACATCCGCCCATCCCCATCAAAACCATACTTTTTAATGAAATCCACCCCGTGCTTGGCGAGCTCAAGCCACTGTTCGCGCTTTTCCAGCTCGTTGTAGAGCCGGGCCAGCAGCCAGGTAATCCTGCCCATGACCCACATGGGCTTGTCGGTGCTCAATATCTCACCCTTGCGGTCGAGGAAGGTGGTAAACCCTCCATATTCACGATCTGTAGCATGGTTCATCCAAAATGGCATGGTGTTGTTTACAAGCTCATCGTGGAAGTAGTTGTGAAGCTCTTTCATGCGGTTTAAGTCCATATCCGTCTCCTCTTTTACTCCTTATTTATTGTTGCACAATTTCAGCCATTATCTGAAAAGATCCTGCAGAGGCATCCCGGGGAACCAGGCAGCCGGTGGACATGATGAAGCCATCCCTATTACCGGCAATGCTCTTCGCTTCAATACAGGCCTGCCGCAGTGTTTCTTCCTGACCCGGGAGGAAAAGGGTAGGGTTAATATTACCTTTTACCGCCACGTGGGGTAGGAGAATGTCCAGGGCCCTTTGTAAATCCACAGGGTAATCCAGGTCGAATCCGTCCGCTTTACAGCTCTTTATGTCCGGCAGGGCCGCTGTAACATTGCCGCAGATGTGGAGCAGCGACAAAGCCCCCTGCCGCCGTATCTCATCGGCCATGCTCTGTTCGTAGGGCAGGACAAAGTCCCGGTACTGCCGGGGGGAGATGAGGCTTCCCGAGCCCAGCCCTTCGCCGATCCAGATGAACCGTGCCCCGGCCTGGGCGACTTCCCGGATTTGCTGAAGTACGATTTCATGCCTTCTTCCCAGGGCTCGGTGCACCGCTTCCGGCTGGTCCAGAAGGGCCATCATCAGTTCCGGGATGCCGTAGAGCAAGGAGACCTGGGAGAAAGTTCCTGTAACCCCTACGAAAACAGCAACCCTGTCCTTAATACTGTCCTGCATAAGCGAAAAGGCGGCCAGCATACCGGGGTGGAAGAGCTTAGCTGTCAGGAGCCGCTCATCATCGAGTGATTTGATGTCTGTAGAGGATATGGAGAGCACATCGTTTTCCGGAATAACCAGGGTCAAGGCCTGATCGATCAGATATGTGTTGTCTTTGATACGGGTGGACTGACCGGAATTCAGACCCAGATTGATGTACACCCCGTCTACCGGCAGCAGATCAGCGCAGGTGCAGAGCGCCTGGGCGTGTAGCCTGGGGTCCAACTGGACCTCTCGCAGGGGTTTTTTAATATAGGCGGCGGCAAAAGCAAGATCGATCAGCGGGAAGCAGGGGATGCGTGGGACGGTTCTTTTTTGAAGCGCATCTTCTACGAGTTTACGTCCTGAAAGCATAATTCTCCTTATGCCGGTATTTTAGCCCACTAACTGGAAAAAGTCAATTAAATCGTTAAAAAAAACATAACATAGTTGAATAGCTAAAAAAAGTATTGACAAATACTTGAATATCTCATAAAATATTGAACTATCTCATCAGGGTGTAATGGAGGATATACTAAATATAAACAAACAACTGTGGTGATCCGTAAATTTTCTCTCAAGATGGGTGAAAAACTTAAATCCGAAGGAGGATAAAATGAGAAAAGTGTTAATCGTTTGTATGGTACTGCTAATGATAAGTAGTGTCATGGTTTTGGCAGGTGGCAAGAAAGAAGAAACTCCGGCCGTAGAGGGCAAACCCTTTGCCGGCCAGACAATCACCGCGCTTTACTTTTCCGCTACGTATGCGGAAGCAGCCAAAGAGTATTCGGCGGAGTTCACGGAATTAACCGGCGCCAAAGTACGAATCGTAGACTTTCCCTACATCACGCTGTACGAGAAGATGGGCCTGGCCCTGTCCACCGGCGATGACACCTACGATATAGTCACCCCGGCCTGCCAGTGGGACGGCGAGTTCGAACCTTTCATGGAGGACCTTGAGCCCTATATAAAGAGAGACAACTTCGATACCTCGGATTTTCTCCCCGGGCTTTGGGAGTAGTCCGGAAAGTGGGCCGGGAAGATCATGGGCTTTCCCTTTTCCAACACGCCTCAGACCCTTTCCTACAGAACCGACCTGATCGACAAGTTTCCGCAGACCTGGGATGAGTTCTTCGTGTTGATGGACAAGATACACGATCCGGCCAACGGATTATATGCGATTTCCTTTCCCGGGGTAAAAGAGCAGCTCAGCGGTCTGTGGATGATGGTGCAGTGGTCCCTGGGCGGACGCTGGGCCGATGCAGACTGGAACCTCACCATCGATTCACCTGAGACCCGGGAGGCACTCAAGATCGCTCGAAAGTGGTTTACTTACGCCGATCCGGCGGCGCCTGCCTGGACGCTGGCCGAGGCGGATGCTGCCTTCCTGCAGGGCAACGCTGCTGTTTGTTTCTCATGGCCCACCCTGGCTATTGGCCCCAATGGGGACAACCCGGAAAAATCCAAAGTTGTCAACAAATGGGCTATCGCTCCGATTCCCTACGCCAAGAACGGGGTGACAGTCCTTTCCTCGTGGGATATCGGTATACCTAAAGCCGCCAAGCACAAGGATGCCGCCTGGGAATGGATCAAGTTCTACACCAGCAAGGAAAAACAGCTAAAGAACTACATCGATTACTCTATCCTGCCCGCACGAGCATCGGTGTGGGAAAAGCCGGAGGTCAAGAACTCCAAGATGTATCCCCATAAGGCCGCTTCCGACCAGGGTGCGGTTATCTGGTGGCGGATCCCGGCGGGCACCATGGCAGAAACCTATGTACGGGATGCGGTGGCCAACTACGTCACCGATCAGTGGAATTTGGAGAAGTCGGTCAAGTTCATGGAAAACGGCTTAACCAAGCTGTTAAATGATTATCCACCTGCACCGGGAGTTAAAAACACCGGCCGCTAAAAGGTTGCTGATCAGCATAAACCAGGGTTAGATCTCTTGCTAATCTCTAAAGAGGTCTAACCCTTTTAGGAGACTTAACAATCCATGCTGATAACGAGACGCATTTATCAGACCAAAGTAGATAAGGTGTATTCCTGGCTTTTCATTCTGCCGGTAATTCTCATCCTCCTGATAGCAGCCTTTATCCCCCTGGGTTACGGCCTGGTTTTAAGTTTTCACCGATTCAAGCTGAACATTGCGGGGTCGAGACCGGTGTTCGTGGGCTTAAATAACTACATTGGCATGTTCAAGGATGAGATATTTCTAAAATCGCTCTCCAACAATGTTTTCTTCGCTGTGCTCTCTGTATCTGTTGAGCTGGTGATCGGTGTCATTGTGGCCATGATGCTTTCCGATGACAACAAAATATCCCGGCTTATGGTCACCCTGTTGATGGTTCCCATGATTATCGCACCCGTTGCTTCCGGTACCCTCTGGCGGATGATGCTGGACCGCACCTATGGGGTCATCAATTATATCATTACCCTTGTAGGTCTGCAGCCGGTTTCGTGGATAGGAGATTATCGAATCGCTATTTATACAATTGTCATGGTTGACTGCTGGCAGTTTATTCCCTTTGTGGCCATTCTGGTGCTCTCCTCCATCAAATCAATACCCAAAAGCTTTCTCGATGCGGCCCGGGTAGATGGCGCCTCGCCCTGGAAGCTCTTTATCCTGGTGGTGCTGCCCATTACAGCTCCCGTCATCATTATTGTGGCCATGATTCGTTTTATCGATGCCTTTAAAGTGTTCGATGTCATTTTCGTGATGACCCAGGGGGGGCCCGGAAATGCCACCGAGATGCTGCCCACCTATATCTACCGTCAGGGGATCAAGTTTCTGGATGTGGGCTATTCATCGGCAACAGCCATCCTGTTCATCGTGGCTATGTCACTGATCGCCTGGGGTTTTATGCGCCTTAGAAGCTACCAGCTGCGGAGGTTGGGGTGATTAAGCTAAGGTCGAAACGTCAGCGTGAAAGTTACTTAAGCAATTTCCTGGGGCTCCCAACCAGGATCATCCTGCTGTTCATCCTTCTATTAATAGTCCTCTTCCCCTTTTATTGGATGGTCACCAATGCCTTCAAGCTTGAGCAGGAATATTACGCCAAGCCCCCGGTGATGTTTCCTTCAAAACCGACAATTCAGAACTTTGTCGATATTGTGCAGAAGTATGAGCTCTTAAAGGGGCTGGTCAATTCAATCCTCATTGCCTCCGGTGCAACTGTGGTGACAGTGCTTTTCGGGAGCCTGACCGCCTACTCGCTGATTAATGGGGTGTTGCCGAAAAGAATCAAGGGCTTTTTTGCCGGCTGGTTCCTGGTGCAGAAGATGTATCCGGCCATTGTGGTGGCGGTTCCCGTGTTTTACATTATTCGAACCCTGAGGTTAATGGACAATATACTGGCCCTGGTTATCATGAATGCCAGTTTTAACCTCCCCCTGGTCATTCTTCTGATGATCGGTTTCTACCAGGAAGCCCCTTTTGAGGTGGAAGAGCAAGCCATGCTCGACGGCTGCACGCTGCCCCAGCGATACTTCTACGTTACCACCCCGATGGTGAAATCAGGTCTTATCGCCACCGGCATGCTTACCTTTGTGTTCAGCTGGAATGAGTTTTTATATGCGGTCATTCTAACCGTGTACAGGTCGAAACCCCTTACCGTAATGATTGCCGGGTTTATCACCGACAAAGCCCTGATTTGGGGGCCTATGGCTGCCATGAGCTGCGTGGTCGTGTTTCCGGTGCTTATGATAATGTGGATGATGCAGAGGGATTTTATCAGCGGGATTTCCGCCGGCGCTCTGAAAGGTTAGATTTGAGGATTATTGAATATGTTTTCGGAATATTCCACCGCCCAGAAAGTGAGACTGAATGTTATTTTAAAATTAATCCTCAACCATAAGCGGATTACCCGCAACAGGCTGGCCGATCTTCTTAAATTGAGCCCTTCTTCAATAGTGAAGTACATCAGTATCCTCATGGACATGGGGCTGATTCTAGAAACCGAGCAGCAGGAGTCTACCGGGGGCCGTCGATCCACATTTATAGAAATGAATCCGGCAGTGGGTCTGAACATTGCCGTGGTATTCAGTGTTTCACACATGATCGGGGTACTGATCAACACGGTGGGTGAAATCGTGGCTGAGCATATCCTGTCTACTGATCTGGGAATGGCCAGGGATGAGTTGCTTGGGATTCTCTACGAGATGCTGGACACGCTCCTGGACAAAGCTGAAGGTTTCCGTAAAAGGATCTTCGGAATCGGTCTGGGCATCGGCGGGCACATCGATCCGGTGAAAGGGATCTCGCATGAATATATGTACGCCAAAAACTGGTACGATGTGCCGCTTAAAAATTTGATCGAGTCCAGATACACTATTCCCTGCTTTTTGATCAACGACGTCAATGCCTGTGCCCTGGGTGAAAAGTACTACGGAATGGGCATCGGGGTGAACCATTTCCTCTGTGTGCAGCTAGACGAAGGGGTCGGTATGGGAATAGTGGCCAACGGCGAAATCTATATGGGCAGGAATTACTACGCCGGTGAGTTTGGCCACACCCGTGCTGTGAGCGACGGACAGCTCTGTTTCTGCGGACACACCGGTTGTCTGGAAACTGTCAGCTCCAAACAGTATATCCTCTCGGTTTGCAGAGCAGGACTTAAGCAGGGAGTGAACAGCGAGATTCTGAAGTACTGCCACGGAGATGTTGAGGAGCTGCAGATTGAGCATGTTATCACTGCTGCCAATAATGGCGACCGCCTGGCCCGGAATATTTTTGAGCAGGTGGGAAAGCAACTGGGAGATAAGCTGGCTGACATGGCCAATGTTTTCAATCCGGAGCTGATCATCCTGCGGGGTCCTGTCATCGATGGAAACAGATTTTTATTAGAAAGTATTGAACGGGTGGTTATGAACCAGTCTCTGCGGCACATTGCCAAAGATCTGAAAATTCTTCATTCCGAAGAACGGAAGGACATCCGTTTAATGGGTATCAACAGTCTCATCCTGATCGAATATTTTATGCAGTAATTTGTGCGGATTTATTTCCGTCGGCAATGACTGCGTCAGCCGCAATGTGGGCCAGCAAGTCTAAAGGAGGGCGGAGCAGTGACATCACGGGAGCGGATCGAAGCGGCCTATCACCATCAAGAACCGGACCGCACCCCTATTTTTGAATATGTACTACTTTCACCGGTGGCAGAACAGCTGCTCGGGCGGCCATTTATTGAATACCTTGGGGGAATGGATCCCTGGCTTAAGGAGGCGGGGGAAAGGGGATTTGAAAGAGCCCTGCAGCAGTATGCCAGGGACAAGATCGACCTGGCTGTGCTGCTGGGTCATGACATGCTCTTTGTTGGTCCCAACCCCGTGCCCGGCGAGGTATATTTCTACGATCCCCTGGAGGAGTTAGGAGCCCACTTTGAGTTGGATTCAACAGGAGATCCGGTTGAACGGCTCCTGGAGCGGAATAAGAAGGTTGAAGAGTCCATGATGGGTAATTTGCCTGAGGACTGTTACCTGGTTTATCATTTCCTGCGCCGGGAAATGGCCGGGCGTGACCTGGACCTTCCCATTCTGGCCCCGGCCTACTTCCACGGCATCTGGACTGATATCGACCTGATGCAGGCGATGGTTCTCGAACCGGAGGTGGCCCGGGAGCACTTCGCCATGGCAACCAGAAGGGCTTATAAAGTCATTGATGACTACCTGAAAATCAATATCGACCAGATCGGCATCGGCGGTGATTTTGCCGGAAACCGCTTGCTTATATCGCCTGAGTCTTACCGGAGTTTTATAGTGCCTGAGGTGAGGAAATGTGCCCGTAAGATACGCGAGGCGGGCCGATATTCTGTTAACGCTACAGACGGGAACCTGTGGCCGGTAATCGACGATTTTCTTATAGGCTGCGAGGTGGATGCCTATTTGGAAGTAGATCTCAGTGCCGGGATGGATTTAAAAGGGTTAAAAGAGCGCTTCGGAGACCGGATCCTCTTCTTCGGCAATATGGACCCCGGCAGGATCTTAAGCTTTTCAACTCCGGAGGAGATCCGGGCCTTGACCTTTGAGATCCTCGATGCCGGATGGGGCAGTGGCGGCCATATATTCTGTACCAGTAATGCCATTACCGCCAGCGTGCCCCTGGTCAATTACCTGGCCATGGTCAATGCCTACAGGGAGAAATTTTCTCTAACTATGTTATCGTGAAAAATATTCTACAAAAACAGTTGGCAATTGAGATACTACCACTCCGGTTGTTGTCTTTGCAGCGGGTATTCAATGATTGATAAATTGGCAATAAGCAAAAGTGCGCGCAGACAATATCTTAGAACAATGTTGGGCATTCTCTGCTCAGACATTGGGGTAAGACCATCAGGGTCCGTTCAGTATGATCAATCTGTTTCCATTATAAGCAAAGAGATGGAAAAAGCTCTTCCCGTTGTGGAATTAGATCGATTCGGTTTTATTGCCTGGAAGATTGTCGGGGAACCGGAGTTCAAGTGTGGCTCAAAAAATGTAGAGACATTCCCGGATTATGGCAGCGTCAGTACGCCTGAAGGCGGTGTTAAGGGGGTTTTAAAAAAGATCGATTATGATAATAAAATCTATGAAATAATCGACAAATCAGCAGTTCCTGTTGCATATGTTGCACTCAGCCAATTTGGCCGAGCGACACCATTCTCGGTTCTCTTCCGTGAAAATCTAAATATATCCTTACCAATATTTAATATTGGCAGACAAGAGGAAGGGTTATTGGATGATTCGGAAGAGAATGAAGTCAGCGTTTATGCCTACCTTAAATCAGAATTTTATCCTCACGCAGAGTCAGCCAGTATTATCGGTACTCTACCCGGAGATCGTCCGGAGGAAATCCTCATATTGGCTCATGCAGATACACAGTATAACACGCCGGGTGCCAATGATAATACCGCCACACTCATAACAATGCTGATGCTTGCCCATGCATTTAAAGAAAAAGCGTGTAATTATACTCTAACCTTTGCCGCAACTGGTGGAGAAGAAATTGGATTACTTGGATCCAGGCAGTATGCAGAAACAAGAAAGAAGAGAAATGATATTGACCGTATTAAATATTGCCTTAACCTCGACTCACTCACTTACGGCCCTGACTTTGTGATAACTTCAAATGATCAAGAACTTGATAATCTTATTTCGGGGATATATAAAGAATTAAGAATAGATGGGAAACCTCGTTTTAATGATATTGGGCCCCTCTGGGATGCAGAACCCTTTTACAACGCCGGCGCGCGAACGATGTATATCAACAGCCGTGGTTATGATGACGAAATACTTCCCCTCTGGCACAGACCGGAAGATCTATCCGATACAGTTCGTCCCGAGCTCGTTGAAAATGCATTCAAGATACTCAGTAGATTAATTCAATACATGCAGGAATTGTAATAAGCAGTGGCCGATCTAAAAGTAGTTTCTAAGTTGTGGTTTAGAGCTTATATTCTGCGCAGGCCCTGACCATCGCTTTCAGATTATCCAGGGGCGTCATTCTGGCAACACCGCAGCCCGGTGACATAACAATTCCTGTCTTGAAATTCCCGCTCTTCAGGATGTCCTGTGTCGCCTTGTACACCGCCTCCGGGCTTTCCATTAACAGAAAGGTGGTGTCAAGGTTTCCTTTGAGGGCGATTTTGTCACCCAGCAGCTTCCGGGCAGCGGTCATTTCCACTTTTGCGTCTACTTCGAAACCCTGAATGTTCAACCCTTTTAAAAGATGCAGTAGATGCCGGGTATCGCCGCAGATGTGGATCCAGATGTCACAGTTATTTCCAGCCAGTGAGTCCACAGATTTCCGTTGATAGGGAAGGGCGAATTTTTGGTAGTGCTCCGGGCTGATTAGACTTGCCGTTGAATCCCCATACTGAATGCCGTGTACCCCGGTGGCGATCATGGCCTTTCCATAGGCAACAACTACTTCGGTGCAGAACTCTAAAAAGCCTCTAAGCAGCAGCTCGTTTTCTGTAACCAGGTCAAGCATAAAGTTTTGAGCGCCCCGCAGCACCGCTGCCAGGCTGAAAGGCCCGCAGTCAATGTTGGCCTGGATGTAGTATCTGTCTCCCACCTCCCGGACCACCTTTCTCGCTGCAGCGAGCAGGGTTCTCATACCCGGGGCGGTTTCCGGATCGGGCACCCGGAGTGCGGTATACTCTTTTACCGACTGCAGTATAGTCTCTTTGCTGTAGGACTCATCGTCTTCAGGAAAGGTAAGATTTCCGCCCAGGGCCTGATGGTAGACCCAGTTGTCCCGTGAAACATAAATCCCGTCGTTGCCGATCAAGTCCCGGGCCTTGACCAGGGTGTATGCCATGATTTCAGGGTTCAGGTTGTAGTCTCTCTGTTTAATCCCTAAGAGCTGGCAGGCCGGAGCCAGAAGGATGGGGAAAGTCGGGATGCGGTCGATCTTTTCTCCGCGGATCGCTTTTCGGGTCCGTTCAAGGCTGTTCATGGAGGACCTCCGGATTTATTTTGATAAGAATTTTTATAAACAGTTAGAGATGAATAGTCAAGAAAAAAAACGAGGTATCACAGATGCAATGAGTGGGGGCTGGTGATACGGCAGCAAAAAATCGGTGAAAAACTGACTGGTAGTCCCAGTGGTCAAGGACTGCGCTATTGCAGTTGAAGACTGTGAAAGGCTATTATCGTGATCATGACCGGTAAAAGATACATTGGTTTTGGTATGGGTGCCATACAGGCAGGGCTTATGCTGTTGGAGGCTCAGGAATCAGGGAATTTTGCAGCCTACTGTATTGGGGAAACAAACGCGGAACTGGTTCATCTGCTGCGGGCGCATGACTGCCGGGTAACGGTAAATATAGCTGGGAAGAGAGGGATCAGAAAGAGGGTCATTGAGGGGTTCACAGTAGAGAATCCCTTGGTGCAGGAAGACCGCTGCCGTTTAGGGCGGGCAATTGCCGATGCGGATGAGCTCGCTACCGCCATACCGGGTGTAAACTTTTACTCCTCAGGCGGGAGCGCTTCTATTGCTGCTCTCATTGGTGAGTTTACCGGTAAGAATGAACCGCAGAAACCGCAGATTATCTATGCTTGTGAAAATCACAATTATGCGGCGCAGCTTCTAAAGGAAGAAATTGGCAAGCAGGCGCCGGGTCATATATTGGAATCGATTTATATACTGAACACGGTAATCGGTAAGATGAGCGGCACAATTAATACGCGGGAAGAGATAGAAAAGTTAGGACTGGCTCCTCTGGTTCCCGGCGCTGATCGGGCGATTCTGGTAGAAGAATTCAATAAAATACTTGTTTCCAGGCTTCATCTACCGGGATATAAGCGGGGAATCGATATCTTTGCGGAGAAAGATGATCTGCTCCCCTTTGAAGAGGCGAAACTCTACGGCCACAATGCTATCCATTCTTTGTTAGGATACCTGGCCTACCTGCGAGGATACGATACTATGAGCGATATCCGCAATGACAGTGAACTCTTAGAGCTGGGAAGATCCGCTTTCTTTGAAGAGTCCGGCAGGCCTTTAATAAAGAAATATGGTTCCATGGGGGATCCCCTGTTCACGGAGAGCGGCTATCAAAAATATGCTGAGGATCTTATTGAGCGTATGACCAATCCCTATTTGCATGATAAAATAGAGCGTGTATGCCGGGACCCTGCGCGTAAGCTGGGGTATGCTGACCGGATTTTCGGCACAATGCGGAATGCCCTCAGTGCGGGGGTAATCCCGCGGATTATGGCTCTGGGTGCTGCAGCAGCCATAAGATATGCTGGACAAATGGGCAGGGAGCGGGCTGAGCAGGGCCTGAGTATAGGTGATATCCTGCGTAATATCTGGCGGCCGGATGATCCGGATGAACAGGCAGACGAATGTGTGCGTCTGGTAGAGGAAGCAGAGGCGCGTATAGAAGCTGGAGAACCGGGATGAAAGAGAGTAAGCAGGATAGGATAGTTGTAGCCGGCCATATCTGTCTTGATATGATTCCAAAGTTCACCGGGCCGGGAGTGTCGAGCATTTCCGAGCTGCTGCGTCCCGGTGTGCTGGTTAATGTGGGGCAGATGGTCTTTTCTACCGGGGGTACGGTTTCTAATACCGGTATTGCTCTTAAGATTTTCGGCTGTAATGTATGTTATGCAGCCAGGGTGGGGGATGATATTATCGGCTCTATAATAATAGAAAAATTGAAAAGGCATGGAGACACCGGCGGTATACGAGTGTCTCGAGGAGAGGGGAGCTCGTATACTATCGTACTTACTCCGCCGGGAATAGACCGCATTTTTCTTCATTGCCCGGGGACTAACGATACCTTCGTGGCTTCTGATATTGACTATGCCATGCTTAAAGAGGCAAAGCTGTTCCATTTCGGTTATCCTCCCATTATGCGGATGATGTTCTCAGATGGAGGAAGAGGGCTTGCTTTAGTTTTTGAGCAGGCTAAAGAAAGCGGTGTGGTTACTTCACTTGATATGGCTATGCCGGATCCATTATCAGAATCAGGACGTATTGACTGGCGTGAGGTGTACAGAAAAACACTGCCTAATGTTGATATTTTTCTTCCCAGCATTGAAGAGGCTTTTTTTACACTCTATCCGAAGGAGTATTTGAAGCTGAAAAACATGGAGAAAAAAGGGGGGTTTGTCGAGTTAATACATCCTGTGCAATACCGGAGCATAGCTGACGAGTTCCTGAGCATGGGGTGCGGAATGGTTGTTCTCAAAGCCGGGCATCTGGGTTGGTATTTCAGGAGTTCAGATAGAGTACATTCTCTTGAGGGACTTGAGCTCTCAGATCAGAGTTCATGGGCTTCACGTGAGCTATGGTGCCCGGCCTATCTGGTTAAGAGTATTGCCAGTGCTACCGGCTCAGGCGACTCTTCTATAGCTGGTTTCCTGGCAGCTTTGATTAAAGGGAAAAGCCCGGAGGAGTGCCTGCATCTGGCCAACTGCGCCGGATATCATAATCTTGCAGGGTTGGATGCTCTATCCGGGCTGAAGAACTGGGAGCAAATGGAAAAAGATTCTTCCACCCTGGAGCTCTGCCCGCTTTCATTCCTGGAACAAACGGAGTGGCAGTACCACACAGCTAAGAGAATCTGGGAACGTACAGCTCAAATGTAACGGGGATAATCGGTGATCAGGAGGAAGAGCGGCTCTTCATCCTCTTCAATGCGGGGAAACCGTCCCTGGGGCTCGTAAAAGCGGTTGTCATTGCGGTCATCGTTAACGGCGCTTACTTCGCCTACGAGAATCGCTCCCTTTCCCTTTTCGCCATAAAAGCGATGATATACACCAGGCTCCAGGCAGATACTCTGACCCGGAGAAAGGACTACTCTTCTGCCGGGCTCAACTCTGTGCCGAAGGCTGTCTACACTCAAAATCACCGGGTTCTGTGAAAACTTTTCGTCGGTGGTTGAACCGTAAATCTCAATAATAAGGTTCCCGCCGCCGCGGTTGATGATATCCTCCATTTTCTTCCAGTGGAAGTGATAGGGCGTTTCCTGATTCTCCTGCACAATCATCACCTTCTCTGCATAGGGTTTAGAGTCAGTCTGCAGATTTCCGTTGCGAATAGTGAAAAGGATGAGGCCCTTGGCATTAAAATCATCGCCGCCGAAATCGGTAAGATCCCAACCAAGCATATTCTGGATTATTTCCCGGGCCTGTTCTGCCTTACCCTGCCACTGAGCCGGAGGCCAGAATGCCCAGGGCGGCAGGTGAAAGCTCATCTGCTCCATAAAGGATATGCTTGAGCCAATCAATTGGTTGATCTGACTTCTCTTCATGAAATACTCCTGTTTCTTGCTTTTAGGTTCAGGTGAAATGAAGATAGTTCGACTGTCCTATATGTCATGTTGGGATTCCCGGATTATTTTTATCATTGATTTTTCTTTGAAAATAGTCTATCCCTCAATAAACAGCAAAAGCATGATGGTGGAGATAGTTCCCACAGTGGTCATTGTGTGCTATAGACCCCGGGAGGGAGTAAAATTTGA
The DNA here is from genome assembly GCA_030604195.1 of Spirochaetales bacterium. Lineage (GTDB taxonomy): Bacteria > Spirochaetota > Spirochaetia > SZUA-6 > DRHE01 > DRHE01. Next base: position 129,617 of record JAUVWI010000001.1, on the reverse strand, counting down.
CGGAATGTGAGAAGATATTAAAACATTTGTATGAAGCCTATACTGAGCCGATACGTGATCCGGTGTGGCAGCATATTTCTCTTTCCCCGTCGCTGCTTAAACTGGTGGCTTTAGAGGCATTTCAGAAATTAAACGGCATCAAGCAGCTGGGTCCGACCTACCTTGTTTACCCGGGGGCAACCCATACCAGGCTCAATCACAGCCTTGGGGTTTTTCATATTGCCAAACGCATAATATCTGCTCTGCTGACCAGAACTGAGCTGGGGAATTGTACTTTGACAGGGGTGAAGGCTTTTCTCTGTGCGGCTTTGCTACATGATCTTGGTCACTATCCTTTTGCCCATTCTTTAAAAGATCTGCGCATAACCAGCCATGAAAAGCTTACAGCGAAGAGAATAATGGAGAAGGATTTCTCTGAGGTTGTGGCAAAAGATGTGGGCACTGATCCCTCTTTAGTGGCGGCAATTATTGATAGTGACTATGATTACAATGGAGGTGAGGACGCCGGATTTTTCCGCAACCTGCTCTCCGGAGTTTTAGATCCGGATAAACTGGATTATCTGAATCGCGATGCATATTTCTGCGGTGTGCCTTATGGTATTCAGGATGTGGATTTTATTCTGGAAGAAATACTTCCCCATAATGAGCAGGGATTGGCTGTTACCCGGAAGGGTCTGGCTGCAGTCGAGAGTATTCTTTTTTCCAAATATCTTATGTACCGCACAGTTTACTGGCATAAAACGGTGAGAATTGCCACGGCCATGATCAAGAAGGTCCTGCTTATGGCCCTCTCATCCGGCATATTGAAGACAGAAAACCTCTACTGGCTGGATGATCAGGAGTTTCTTCTGTGTACCCGAAAAAAAGAGTATCCTCCTTTCAGGTTAATCGAGAATGTAGCTTCCAGAAAGCTCTATAAGCTGGTTTTTCGCATTCCCTTTGACAGTGAGAATGGCGGCCACAGCCGTTTAATGAATCTGGGGGAGCGGCTTAAACTAGAGCAGGAGCTGGCCGCTGCTGCAGGCAGCATGATCGGCAGGAAAGTCGCATCAGAGGAAATAATTATTGATATTCCCGAGCCCATATCTTTTGAGATAGACCTTCCTGTTTTTGACCCGGATAACGGCAGCTTCTCCGCGTTCAAGCAGTCGGGGAGCGTTTTCAGTCCGGGAGTGGTTAAGGGATTTACTTCCAGCCTGCGCTTTATATCCATAATGTGCAGCCGCGACCAGGGGTTGATATCGGCTCTGCTTAAAATCGGCCGCCATAAAATAATACCGAAGGTTCTTTAGTTGTTATCACCTGGGATTGAGAAAAAACTGAAAATATTCAGCAAAAGGGTGGGCCGGGGCATTAACCGTTTCAAAATGATCACCGAGGGCGACCGGATTCTTATTGGCGTTTCCGGGGGCAAAGATTCTCTTGCCTTAAGCGTGGCCCTGGCCCAGAGAAAAAAATGGGTGCCTAACCGGTATGAGCTTGCCGCCAGATTTATTGAGTGGCGTGAATATCCCCTGACCGTGGAAGAGAAAAAGAATCTGGAGATATTCTTCGCTTCGCTCTCTATTCCCTTTAAAGTGGTTACTGCCGACATGTTTCCCCCCTCCTTTAAAAGGCCTTTTAACTGTTATCTATGTTCCAGAAACCGTAAGAGAATACTCTTTGAAAATGCAGTAAGCCTGGGCATGAATAAGATTGCCCTTGGTCATCATCTGGATGATATTATTGAGACGACTTTAATGAATCTTTTTTATAAAGGTGAGTTTTCGACCATGATGCCTGTACAGGATTTTTTTGGCGGCAAATTAAAGATTATCCGTCCCATGTGCGAGGTGCGGGAGAGAGAGATTGAAAGTTTTGCACGCCGCTATCCAATGCCATTAATAGGTAATGATTGTCCCAATAAGGATTCAAGCCGGCGCCTGGTGATCAAAGGTTTAATAAGGGAACTCCAGCGGACAAACAAAAGGGTGGGAGAGAATATTTACCGTGCGCCATGGCATCTGAATTATGAATATCTTCCCAGCTCCTTGAATCAGGATTGAAACTTCAATAGACTATTGATCATGCGCACAGCATTTATCAGTGATCTGCACAGCAATGCGGAAGCCCTGAACAGAGTACTCAAGCGCATTGAAAGTCTCTCTGTAGACCGCTTTATCTGCCTGGGTGATCTTGTCGGCTATAATGCAGACCCCGATTATTGTGTTGAAAGGGTCTTGCCCCTGGCTGAATGGCTGGTGCGCGGCAACCATGATAAGGCTGTATCCGGTTTAATGGATATCAACTACTTCAGCGACGTTGCCAGAGAGGCGGTTTTGTGGACCCGTGGGGCCATAAAAAATGAAAACCTGGGACTTATCCGCAACTTACAGCCGGGGCCTCTGCTAATAGAAGAAAAATTTCTAATTTGTCATGGTTCCCCTATGGACGAAGATGAGTATATTTTCTATATAGATACTATACGGGAATGTTTCCGTTTTATGAATGAGCACTATGAGGGAATTGACCTTTGTTTTTACGGGCATACCCATATGCCGGCAATTATTGAGGAAAATGGCAGGGCATATTATCCTGAAGGTCTGGTTAAACTGGTCAGAGGCCGGCGCTACCTGATCAATTCAGGCTCAGTTGGACAACCGAGGGATGGAATATCCCTGGCTTCATTCGGTGTCTTTGATGACCGTGAGATGAATTACCAGCTTTTCCGGGTTGAGTATGAGATTGAAGAAACCCAGAGCAAGGTTCTTTCCGCCGGACTGCCGCCTGTTCTGGCCCGGCGCCTTGCCAATGGAACCTAGGTTTTTAGAGGGGTTAAATGAAATATTATAAAATAATGACAGAACGGATCAGAAGAGTGGAGGTTCTCTTTAAGGAACTGGGATACACCATTCTGGACACGGAACGATCGGCAGAAAGCTATTCAGCCGGCTTTGAGAATAGTGAGGGATTGCAGGGAGGCTTCTTTATTGACCGGTCGAGCCGTTTTCTGGAGATTGCCTATTCTTTTTCTTTTTCACTCTCGATGTATGAGTTTTTTAAAGTGCGTTTAGAGGAAATGCTTAAGACAACTTATGAATATGGCTGTTACAGCAATATCCAGTTAAGCCGCAGAGATATTTCCTTTTCAGTATTCGCCAAGATATACTATTCAGGTTTAAACTACTATTCACTGAAGGATAATCTGCGGGATTTTCAGGAATGTATAAAAGCCCTGACCGAAGTGCTGGAGATTGTTGAGAAGGAGATTTAGCCCTTAAGGAGAATCAGTGGTGAAAATACAGAATTTCATGGAAGATGTTGTTTCAGAGAAGGTTAAAGAGGTTTTTTCTGATGAAGAGACTAAAGTTAAGAAGAATTTTTGCACCTGCTCTCAATGCTTGCTTGATGTATCCTGCTTTGTTCTAAACAGGATACAGCCTGTATATATGCTTTCCGGCAGGGGATTGGCCCATATGCAGAGCCATTATCAGGAGAAACTTCAGCAGCAGGCTGATCTGGTTTCTCTTATCCGGGAGGGCATAGACAATGTGGCCGGGGCAAAACGTCCCCATTTTTCCCATGACCGGGAAGATGAGGAAATCCTACCCGAGGGCTTCTTCTATAATTTCCCCCAGATTACCGGCCGGCTCTTCAACTCCGTTAATTTTGAACCTGTTTGCGGGGCAGCTGTTAGCATGCTCTTTGAGGGTGAAGCGGTGGTAATGGTTGACTCCAACTGGCAGAATCCCTATACAATTGTCCGAAATACAGCCGGGATCTTTTCTTTCTGGCCTTATCCGCAGGTGTCAGAGGCTTCCTCTTTAAAGAAGAGTTACGAGTTTGAGCTTCAGGTGGAAAACACCGGTTTTGAAACCTTAAGGCACTATTTTGAGCTGGCGGTAGAGAGCAAGGCAGGATTCTTGAATCTATCGGGTGGGGATAAAATTTTTACCGTTAAAGACCTCTATTTTAATCCTCAATAAACCTCGGAAAATATTTCAGCATCCCGAATTCTTTCCGGCACCACGTTTTCGCTGAAATCAAGCGCCTTATGCAGTACCGATTCACCATACTGTTTGGAGTTTGAGATAACGGCACAGCCGATTTGAGCAAATTTCAATGAATCCTGAAGATCAATCTCAGCTACAGAAAGCTTGAATTTCCGCTGCAGCCGCTCCTTGAGTGAGCGCAGTATCTGTCGTTTTTCCTTTAATGAGGCTATTCCCGGAAGATCAATTGTAAAATGGAGGATCGAGACAACCAACCTTTATTTATGATCCTCCTCAAGGATATTCTCTATATCAGCCAGCCCCAGATCGAGCAGCGGCTTGTTCTCATCACCCTGAGTGCGAGCCTTTAAAGGCAGGTACTTCTCGTTATAGAGCCGGGCCAGTTGGTAGACATCATCATCCTCATGTTTTTCAGGGATCTTGACCTCCAGATTATAATCATCCTCTCGCAGACCGCGGCGCATGACGTGGATAGGATCGCTGATGGTAAGGGCGAAATGGGGGCTGTAGATAAATAGAAAGGCCAGAACCAAAATGGCCACAATAACAAAGAAGAGCAGGCTTTCCCTGGATAACTGCTGGACATAGGGGCGCAGATCAAAGAAGGCCTCAAAAGAGCCGTCGGAGAAGTAGCTGTACTCACCGGGGCCGAAATTCTGCTCATAGTAGCCGTTATCAAAGCGTGAATATATTGCTTTCCCGGATATTTTTACAATTAGAAGGCTTTCTTCAGTCTCCTTCAGTATGTTCAGGGAGGTAGCCAGGGCGGGTTTATTCTCTTTCTGACTGCTCAATTGTACGGCGATATCTTCCTGGTGGCTGAAGGTAGCGGTATCCAGACCCCTTACCCCCAGGCTGCTGATAAAGAAGGTGAAGATTAAGAGGGAGAATACCAGTACGGTAACCCCGATGGCGGTGATATTAGCCACATGGCGCTGGGCCATTGGCGAGTCGGTATTTTTAATGCGCCTGAATATCTTTATTATTCTCAAGAATCTTAAAATGCGGGCTATTCTTATGACTTTTATCACCTTTAACAGGTTCAGCATTCCTCCCAGCCCGAGAAAAGCGCTGCCGCCGAAGAAAATGGAGAAAGCTAAGGGCCCCGAGTTGAGCATAAGCAGGGGTATGGAGGCCAGAAAGTCAATCCAGCCCCTTTCACCGGTCAGGTAAACAAAGGCTTTCCTGTTTACTATGGCGTAATAGAGGCGAATTATAAATTCAATTGTAAAGAAGAGATCAAAGAAAAATCCGGTAATCATGAGCTGCTGCCGGAAAGCCATGTTCCAGCCTATTAGAACTGCAAAATCTTCCAGAAAAGTCTGTATAAGCACCAGGAAGATGGCCAGAATGACTACGGATTCCAATACGTTAATCAGTTTTTTATTCATGGGTCTCTACCATCCATTCTCGGCTGCGATTTTATAGAATTCATCGAGCATTTTTATGTCAAATCCATAAAATTTAAAATTCCTTCTGGAAATATTGAACCAGCTGCGGTCAGGGGTATTTGCCCCCCTGTCCACCTGGAGTTGCTGTTTATAGGATTGGGCCCTGAAAGAGAAAATAGAGGCGATCCTGCCGGTAGCCTCAATGTTTTTGTTTTCCTGGAAAGATACATTGGAGTTTAAAGCGCTTTTTAACAGGGCGTCGGGCAGTAATTTAAGCTGGGCTTTAAAAATAGAATAGGCCTTGTCTATAAACCGGACCCCAACCATGCCGGCTGATTTTTCCCTGCTTCCTGCCGTGCCTTCAACTGTCAGCAGGTAGATAGCCGTTTTCAGGAGCATGGAGGCCTTGACCATATTCTTGATCTCTTTCTTGCCCATCTTCAGTTTCTGCACCTTGGTCAGCTCAAAATGAATGTACTGTCTAAGTTGGAATGATTCATCGATGTAACGGTCGATCAGATTGGCGCTGAGTGCAGTAAAGGGTCCGCTGAATGCAGTGCGGGCAGCGCCTTTTTGCAGCAAGCGCTGGAGAAAAGTGAAAATTTCTTCTTTGTATTTCTCAGGCGGTATGCGCAGTTGATGTAGGAAGGACATAAAGGTAAAGTCAATGCTCGTGTCCAGTAGTTCCTGAAGCTGCGGTAAAAGCAGTTTATCGGTTTCAATTGTCAGGGCTTTGGTCAGCAGTGCAAGTATCTCCGCCCAGTTTTTTCCGGGTAAGAACTGGGGTGAGGAAAGGGTAGGGTAGAGGGCTTGGGCATTAACATTGAGGAATTGAATTATCTGCTCTTCGCGCTGTAGTGGTGGAAGTTGGGCCAGGGCCGGGTTGGCGAGTAGACGATTGATAAAACTGGCTGCGCGCAGGAGATCATTATCCATTTTTTCTATTTTCGGTCGACTATAGTATAACCATGCGATTTTTTTTTAGAATAGTTATGTGATATTATATTTACAGTGAGAAACTTTAGCTTCTTGTGTTTCCTTTTACTATTGCTCCCAGGATTTCTCTGGCCTGAAGAGCTGATCCTGCCTGAACAGGAGGCGCCTGAGGCGATCTTTGAAACCGAGATAGGTGATGCTGATGTTGATTTTTACCTTTCCGGTTCCTGGCGCATCCTGATGGGAGTTTCAGCGGATTTCCTCTTTGCCCCGGATGGCTCGGTAACCCTTTCCCTGCCTGGAACCTTTCCGGGACTTGAACAGGATAGACTCTTTGAACAGATTCCCGACCTCACGGCCTCAGTATGGCTTATGGACAGATATTTTTTGGAATACTCGGTTTTAGGGGGTTTTGAGGAAAATTATTTTCTCATGGGCTACCAGGGGCAGGAGGATGAGTTCCTGGATCATCTTTACATAGGCAATCGTGATATAGCCATAGACCCATACCTCTTCCTGGACATTCCCGAGCAGGACGACTCATCCATAGGAGCGGAGGCCCTTTTGCGCACCGGCGCCTCCAGCCATGAGCTGCTGCTGCGCTCAGACAATAATCAGAGTGAAAGCAGGCTCTATATCGGTAAGAACCTGGTAAGCGAGGAGGCTATACCCCTTTCCGGTTATATTGCGGGCAGGTTCTTCAAGCTGCCGGACCAGGGGGTGGAGGAGCTTGAGGTATACCTGGAGGATGCTAATGGTGATTACAGCGATACGGAGGGCAGGCATTACCGGCTGGCCGGTGTGGATGATGCAACCCTTGACAGTGAAGAGGGGCTGGTCTTTGTAAAAGAGGCTGCAGCCGGCGGCCAGGTGGTTGTGTATTATGAGAAGGGCGTGCTGGCGGTAGGTGATGTGAGTTTGGGGAGTGGAGCATTATGCGAGGTAGTTGGTGGCAAACTTGATCCGTCCGCTCCTGCGACTCAATTTGCCTGGGGTATAACCTATCTTGGCCAGTTACTGGACGATCGCCAGGTCACGGTAAACGGCAGGACTGGACTGCGCCTCTGGATGGCCGGTGAGTTTTCCCCTTTTGAGATCCTGAGCCGCTATGAGTTTTCCCAGAGCCCGCCCCTGGATCTCTCCCAGGTAAAGGTTGAAGTGGTCAAAAAGGGTGACAGGTCCCAGAGCCTGCTGCAGCCGGTTAACTTCAATTTTGCACCGGCGAGCAGGGTTTTCTACGCTTACCACAACAGCGATTTAAGGGGGGATTTCAAGAATCTCTATCCCTTTCTGGATGCGGCGTCAGGCGGTCCCTTTGACAGGGATAACCTGCTCTATGGGCCGGAAAGGGATCCCCGTCCCGGCTATCTCAAATATGAACTCCTGGTCTACCACCTGACCCCGGTGGAACAATACCGTCTGGAAGCCAATGTTGTGCCCGGTTCGGTGAGCATCAAGCGGAACGGCATGGCCGAGAGCCGCTACGAGGTTGATTACAACAGCGGCCTGATAACCTTTCTCACATATATTCATCCCGATGACAGGATTGAGATAAGCTACCGCCTGAAAGGCGCCTTTCTGAACAACAGTGATCTGCTCTTTGCCTGGGGCAGCCGCATACCCTTTTCCGATTCCCTGAATCTGGAGCTGGCCACCGGGCTGCGCTGGAATGCCCTGCCGGGCAGTTATACGGAAAAAGCCTATGACCGGACCGGAACGGTAATCGGCTCTGTTTTTTTGCAAGGAGAGGGAGAGAAGCTCTCCTTCAAGGCTTCAACCGCTCTGGCCTATACCAACCCTGATACCACGGGAGTCATGCGCCTGCTCTCCATGGAGGGCCAGGGCATGGAGGTAGGCCTCTCTGAGGATACTGCCTATCCGGCGAGTTTGCCGCAGGAAGCTATCTTTGCAGCCCTTAGCTACGGCAATCGGGGCAAGCTTTTCTACAGGGATTACCGCGACTACGGCGTCTTCGGCACATCCTCGCTCCAATCCTATACCTGGAGCGGGTATAAGGCCTGGGCCTATGAAACAGGCTCCAAGCCCGGGCCTTATCTGGCCGCAGGCAGCTCAGAGGGAGTGAGCAAAGGCCAGAGCCTGATCATGGACTTCGAGATCGATTCTGCGGGTGATTGGGTGGGCTGCCAGATACCCCTGGCCTTAAACCAGGGTGTCCTTGATCTTTCCGCTCTGCAGTCGATCTTTCTCTCCTACCGGGCCATAGATGTTACCGGGATTTTCCTCATTTACCTGCAGATAGGGGATATTGACGAGGATATCGACGGTGATAGCACTCTGGATGAGGAGTTCTCCATCCTGGCGCGCGGTTTCTCCTTTAACGATTCAGCCAATGGTGTAACCCTTTTAGTGGGCGGCGGGCCCAAGAACGAGGGCAATGGCCGGCGGGACAGCGAGGATGTGGACGGCAATGACTTCTTAGACCCTGAAGACCCCGACTGGGTCCTGACTGTGCAGGATAATGGCGTTGATCACTTCGGTGATGAGACCGACACCTCCTGGTCGAGTTTTTCCGCCGCTTTGGGTCCTGCTGAAAGGGCCAAGCTGGCACGCTCAAGAGGGGTGCGACTGATCATTATCCGCCAGGATGCCGGTTCCTGCAGCGGCAGGGTGCTTATAGATCGCCTGGCCCTGGCGGGCAGCGACTTCTGGGTGGATGCCAGCGGTTTCAGCGCTACAGGCACAGTAACAGCCAGGCAAATTGAAGAGGGCCAGGCACTCTACCCACCGCCCAAAGAACTGGTGGATGCTTTCCCCGAGGTTGAAGATACCTTTCATCCCTTTGCCGAGGTGCAGCAGGTGCTGGAGGTGGATTGGCAGGGGGGAACAGCGCCGACTGACGACTGGAGCCTGCAGGGCTTTACCGGCTCCGGTGTGGAGGGTATCGATTACCGCCGCATTGTCTACTATGCCCGGCTGCCAACTCCGCTTACAGGGGCCACGATCGAGTTTTCCCTGCTGGATGCTGACAACCGCGGCATTCGCTGGCAGTTTGATCCGGAAATACTCGCAATACTCGGCGCCAACTGGGCTAAGATAGAGGTGGATCTGGACAGTAAAAAAGTCCTGCTCAACGGCAGTGAAATCAGCGGTTCCTCAGTGACCATCGACCCGAGCTACGGTTCCCTATACCTCTTCAAGGTGAGCCTTGAAAACTCAAGTGCCGGTACCCTCTACCTGGATGAGCTCCACCTTACCGATCCCCGCGGCGCGGTGGGCGCGGCCTTCGGCCTGGACCTGGACTTTAGCCTCCCTGGTGAGCTGCTCCACCTGGGGGATTATGCCCTGGTCAGCAACCTGAGCTTGAGCGAGCGAGCCTTTTTCGCCACGGCCGGTTTTTCCACCCTCTACGGCAGGCCCCTTTCCGCTTCCACGGTAAGCTCCTTGACCGAGGTCTCCTGCGACCTGGCTTTCAGCCAGGCAAGCGCCAATGTGCAGGTTGCGGGGGTGGAGCAGAGCTTTACCCTTTCCGGCGGTCACCGGGTAATGGTGCCCAATTTCAGCTTCCCAGTGCACTTTTCCGATTCCTTCAGCTTAAAGGAGGTTGATACGGGCAGGAATATCTACCGGGAAAATACCCTTGATTTCACCCTGCCTGAATCTTTAACCTTAAATCTTACAGCCTCAGCCTCTTCCGGCAGTGATATTCTGATACAGAGCTGGCAGAGCGGCCTGGATATTCCGGTGCTCTCTCCCTTTCTGGTCACCACGGATCTGGAGTTCAAGAGATCCAAGAGCGGCTATTCAGTAATCGAGGAGTGGTACGGCTCTTCGTGGTGCAGGGCTTATAACCTGCTCTTTCCCTGGCAGCAAGGGCTTTTTCTGGAGCGTAAAAGCGGATTCGACCTGGGGCTCTCCTTGGCTACCAAACCGCTGGGTGCAGAACTGACTGCGGGCCTCGATTTTCAAAGCTATGACTTTATCTCGCCGACACGCAGACAGAAAAATGAGCTGGAGCTGACCCTGCAGCTGCCCTGGGAGCTCTGGGCAGAAACATCTAAACGGGTGACTATTACCCCCGGTTACTCAAGGGAGCTTCGGGTTATGGATACCCAGGGCAAAACCGGCGACTTGAGTGATGATCTACGGGTATATGCCGGGGATATCGAGCAGCAGAGCTATTTCTTCATCCTGCCCCCCTTTGCCGAACTCTTTTCCGGTGCGGCAAAAGAGGATTTTACCTCTGCCGGTAAGGACTACGAGCAGGCCTTTTATAGACCGCAGGCTTCTATTACTATAGAGCGGCTATTCAGCTCACGGATAAGCGACCTCTTTATACCCTCCTTTTTTCAGCTCTCCCTGGACAAAGAGTTTAAAAAAGATGGAGACCTTGTTCAATTTTTGAACAATTACTACCTTAAAACCCGGAATAACGCGGTGAATCTCTTTGGCAGCTATGGCGTTTACCCAATCTTTTCTTTTTACAAACTCGATGAATATGGCGCAGGCTTGACCCTGACACTAACCTATGATGACAACACCTTTCATAGCAGTGACTTGCTGTTAGAGCAATATGTTGGTTTTGAAACCGAAAAGAGCTCAATCCTTACCCTGGACAACCGTTTTAACTACCAGCAAACGGATTTAACTTCGTGGAGTGACGAGGTTCAGCTCAGTTATAAGCGGTTTATCTATCCCCCGGAAGGGGTGAAGCTGCCCCTGCTGCCTGAAAGTGTAGAGAGAAATGGTTATTATAGTCACCGGGAAAGCCTGGCCCTTGAGATAAGCGGTGAAGAAAGCTCCTATTCCTACCACCCCATGAATATTGTGCTTAAGCATGAGACCTTTGCAATTTTTCCGGAACAGGGGCTTATCAAGGCTGAGATCGCACTGGGCCTTGACCGGGAGACTTCTTACGATGGAAATTACTGGCGCCTGGGGATCAGGGCGGGTATAGAGGGTAAGATCGAGTTTTAACCCGCATAATAAGGTGTTAATATTACTTACTTGACATTGTTGCATATTCGGAAATAGAATACGAATATGCAACAAAATAAAGCTTTGATTGCCAGACCTTATTTATTACATTCTATTGAGCAAGGTCTTTCAGAATCTCCTGCGGTCATTCTTATCGGAGCCCGGCAGACTGGTAAAACAACACTGGCCAGGCTATTTACACAAAGGTGGAAGGAATCGGCCTTACATTATTTCGACCTTTCTGGAGCGTGACATTCCTTTACTGGGAATTCGAATTCCCGCAGAGGCTCTTCGCCGTTTCTGGCTTATGCTATGCCACTACCACGGACAACTTTTTAATGCCTCTGAACTGGGACGCTCCCTCTCTGTCTCCGACAAAACAGCAAGGGGTTACCTTAATATTTTATCAGGAGCGTATGTAATACGAGTCCTGGCTCCCTGGCATGAAAACATCGGCAAACGACAATTAAAAATGCCCAAAGTTTATATTAGAGACAGTGGTCTGCTGCACAGTCTACTGGGGATTGAGTCTATTGACGAACTGCGCCATCACCCAAAGTACGGGCCCTCCTGGGAGGGTTTTGCCATAGAGCAGATATTAATTGCAGCAGGCGAACAGAACTCTTTTTTCTGGCGTACACAGCGAGGCGCGGAGCTTGATCTTCTGCTAATAAGACAGGGTAAACGCTTTGGATTTGAGTTCAAATGTGAAGATGCACCCAGGATGACCAAATCTATTCATACAGCATTGGCTGACCTGAGATTGTACCATGTATATGTGGTATATCCGGGACAGAAACACTATATCCTGCACGACCGGGTGGAGGCCATGGGGCTGCTGGAGGCAATCCACATTGCGCAGGAACTGAAAGGCTAAAGTTACGACTATAAAGCTTTGCCATAAGGCTTCGTCTACATGAACCAGATGAAGAAGCAAAAAGGCAAGATAAATTGTTTATTTCAAGTTAATATTGAATATTGCCATAATTGTTATATATTTAAGTGTATAGCCCATAGCAGTACCATGATGGCATGTTCCATCTTCGACCGCAATGGACTTAAAATTTCTTGTTATAATAACAGATTTTGAGCTATCATAGCATCAAGGAGGCATTTATGGTTAATCGAATAAAAATAATTCACCTGTTGCTGGTGGTTTTTCTTAGCAGCCTTCCCCTCTTTGCTGAGGAGTCAGAGACGGACAATCCCTTTAAGCTCGGTTTCAGTATCGGCATAGGCACGGCTACTTTTACCGAAGAGGGTGATTCGATCCAGACTACTTATCAGAAACTTAGCCTCTCTCCGGACATTGCTTACGGCAAGCTGGGAATAGGGCTGGACATAACATTTAACTATACCTTCACCGGCCCGCCTCCAAGCGGCGATGAGTTCTACCTGCGGCAGGAGGATTGGGTACCCACGGGTGACGATTCGATTCTCGACGTTTATCTGCCCAAGTTCAGGTATATCCGCTGGGGCCATAAGGGCGATCCCCTGTTTATAAAATTAGGCTCTATTGACGATGCCACTTTGGGCAATGGCTTTATAATGGGGAATTATTCCAATACCCTTTTCCTGCCGGAGAAACGGATATTCGGCCTGACCTTTGATCTGGATGGCGAGCTCTTCAACTTTCCGGTTGTGGGTATGGAGACCTTTACGGCCAACCTGGCACAGTTTGATGTCATGGGCGTAAGACCCTTTGTGCGCCCCCTGATCAATACCGGCATACCGGTTTTGAGCAACCTGCAACTGGGCTCTACCCTGGCCGTGGATACCAAACCTGATCTCTATGCTGATATTGCCGATCCGGAAACCATAGCCGTATATGGGGGGGATTTTATCCTGCCCCTGATTTCCAAACCACTGTTTACCCTGGCCACCTTTGGGGATGTGGCTTCGCTTCACGGGGAATCTTTAGGCTCCATGGTGGGCTTCGGGGGCAGGCTGATCAAGTTCCTGACCTACGGCGCCCAGGTACGCTTTTTAGGTGAGAATTTCGTGCCCACCTATTTCGATGCCTCTTATGACCTCTTCCGTGCCGAAAAGTTTGCCATAGCCAGGGGCGCGACCGGGGTTCCTGCATTTACCGGCTGGCTGGCCAGCCTGGGCACGACCTTCTTTGACGACAGCCTGGTTTTCCGGGCTTCACTGGATGGTCCCTTCGCGAAGCCCAATTCGGATTATGATAACTACCTGAATTATCCCCATCTATATGCAACCTTTCTGATTGCTGAAGGTCTGGTGCCCCATCTATCCTTTGATGCCAGTTACGATAAGCGGCTGATCAGAGACTTTGAAGACCTGATAGATCCTGCGGATGCGGTTATCAGGGCCAGGGCCAACTACCATGTGGGCGGCGCTGTTATCTCATTTATTTACAATATTCGCTATGTTCCTGATGCCCTTCCCGGAGAAGATGAGTGGGAAGTAACTTCGGGTCTTGAAGCAGGTATTCAGATCTATTAATGAGGAGATTGATTATGAGAAAAAGCATTTTAATAATAAGTATTCTATTCTTCCTGGCCGCGGCCGCTTTTGCCGGAGAGCCAACAGCCGTTCTGGAGTATTTCGATGATGCCAGCGGCGAGTTCAAGGTGGTCACTCCCCAGGGTGAGGAGTGGTACGGTGATTACCTTGACTTCGGTATGGACATACCCATTGGCAGTACAATAGTAACCTTTGACGGTGATTATGCGGAAATCAGCCTCGATCCCAATGGTTCCATTATCCGTATTTCCGAAAATACCAACTTCTCCATCGATGCCGTGCAGGGCGCTTCAGGAGCAGCGGAGAATGTCTTTTCCGTGGCCGTGGGTAAATTTCGCGCCGTAGCCGGCAAAGCTACCGGTGATGAACGCTATATCTATAAAGGCCCGAGCGCGGTCTGTGGCGTACGCGGCACTGACTCCGGTATGTCCGTAATACCCGGTGAGCTGGAAAGCGCCTTTGTTTTCGAAGGCAGTATAGAGTTCACCAACGCGCTCGGTGAGAGTGTTGTGCTCGGCGCCGGCATGATTGCGGATGCCATGGCTGATGTTTTTGCCGCAGCGCAGATGACCTCTGCCATGATGCAGGATCTTATGAGAGGTCTGGAGTTTGAAAAGCTGGATAAAGGCTCAGTGCCGGGACATGAAGCTGCTGAAGTGCCGGATACCGGTGAGGGAGAAGAAGAGACCCGGGAAGTTGCCGGGGATGACGGCGGTCTCTTCGGCAAACTACTGGAACTCTTAGGAGTAGAGATCGGTTCCGTTACCATCGAGGAAAAAACTTGGGCCAAGGCAATAATCCAGCCCCGCTTTGTCTTCGGTAAATGGAAAATGGCTCTCTATCTGCCTGTTATCTATGAATCGGATATGCTCGATCCCTCGAGCTGGTATAGGCCTGATGGAAATGATGAGTGGTCCTTCGGCCGCGACCAATCGGAGTGGGACGAGATCGCCCTGGATTTCCTGGAAGACCTCTTCCTGAAGATACGTTATATAGAATATGGTGAGCAGCGCGATCCCTTCTTCTTCAAAGTGGGGAATTTAAACAATATAACCATGGGTCACGGTATGATCATGCACAACTATGCCAATGATGCGGATTTTCCCGCGGTGCGTAAGATCGGCATTAACCTGGGGATAGATGGCGAAAAGGGCGGTTTCGAGGCCATGGTCAATGATGTGAGGGATGTTACCAATATCGACGTCTTCGGCGCCCGTCTCTATGCCCGGCCCCTTGGCAGCTCCTTTCCCCTGGCAGTGGGTATTTCCGGTGTTATGGATATCAATCCCGGAGAGTACTGGCAGGAGTTCCCGGAAACATACAAAGGCTACGGTAATTTCGGCAAGCCCTTCCTGGTAAGCGGCGGTCTTGACCTTGATTTCCCGGTTATTCCGAAGAATGATCTGTTGAACATAATTCTCTTTGCCGATGTGGCGGCCATGCTGCCCTATTTCCAGGAAGCCGTGCCCGGGACTTCGATCCCTGCCGGTTTCGCCCTTGATGCTATCTGGGATGATACCGAGCAGAAGTTCAGGAACTGGGGCTTTGCCTCAGGCTTTTTGGGTAATGTGCTGATGGTGGATTACCGCCTGGAGGGCAGGTATTTTACCGGCACCTTTACCCCGGCGATTTACAATTCAGTATATGATCGCAAACGTCATGAATATGTGGAGGATGTTGTACTCTACCTGGTGAACCAGGATGATCCTGTATTTGACGCCAAAACCCTGGGAATATATGGCGAGGCAACGGCCAACCTGGGAAAGAAGTTCTACCTTGGCGCCGGTTACCTCTGGCCCTGGTACCTTGGCGGTACCGGTCTAAGCGCCGGCCCTGATGACTACTTCCTGCTGAAGGCTGGTGTGCTTAAGGGAGGCATACCCTTTACCGACATCTTCGGCTCTCTGACCTATGAGCGCACCAGGTTCATACAAACTCTAAAGGGTAAGGAAAGCCTGGAGCTGTTTGATGCAAATACGGTTTTCACTGCCGAGCTGGTTTATCCGGTATCACCCATCATGAATGTGGCAGCGCTTGTTGCCACCAATGTTTTTGAGGATGCACTCGGGAACCTGGAATCCCATCTGACGGTGAGTATCGTTACGCGCGTCAATTATTAATGGACCAAAAAAAAGCCGCCCCCCGGAGGATTGCAATCCTCCGGGAGCAGGTGGCCAGAAAAATTGCGGCCGGCGAGGTAATCGACCGGCCGTTTTCCGTTGTCAGGGAATTGCTGGACAACGCCATTGATGCAGGCAGCAGAAATATCGAGGTATACATAGAGGACGGGGGACTTACCCGGATCAGGATAATTGACGACGGCCACGGCATGGGGCGTGAAGACCTGGCTATCTGCTGCAAACGCCACGCGACCTCCAAGATCAGAGAGGAAGAGGACCTCTACCACCTGACTTCCCTGGGCTTCAGGGGGGAAGCGCTGGCCGCCATGGGCGCCTGTGCCAGGCTGGAGATCATAACCATGGAATCGGGGGCTGATTCCGGTCACCGGTTGTATGTAGAGGGGGGTAGGGAGCTCTCTTTAGAGAGCTGGCAGGCAAAGCAGGGCACTTTAGTCAGTGTGGCTGATCTTTTTTTCAACATGCCGGCGCGTAAGAAGTTCCTTAAATCCCGGGCAGGGGAATCCGCCATGTGCAGCCGGGGCTTTGTGGAAAAGGCACTGGCTCACCCTGAGATTTCTTTCAAACTTTTTTTAAATGGCAAGCTGAAATATTTCTTTCCGGCTGCAGAGCTGAAGGTGAGGATTGGAGCTGCCTGCGCGCTGGAGCCGGAACATCTGCAGCTGCTTGATTCGTCCGGAGAGGGTTTTGAAATAGAAGCAGTGACTGCCCGTCCGGAAGTGTTCAGGGCGGATAAAAGATACATTCAGGTTTTTGTAAACCGCCGGAGGATATATGAGTATTCCCTGGTACAGGCGGTGGAGTATGGATTTAGAGAGTACCTGCCGGGAGGGAGATTCCCGGTTGTTTTTCTCTTTCTCAAGGTAAATCCGGAATTAGTTGATTTCAACATCCATCCGGCAAAGAGAGAGGTGCGTTTCCGCAACCTTTCCCTTATACGCCATGGTGTGATCACTATGGTAAAAGCTTTTCTGATTAATTATAATTTGAAGCCCAATATGGCGCCAGACCAGGAAGGACCGGCACAGGAGAATGTTTTGCAGAGAGAGATCTTTGCCGGCGGGACGCGGAGTGGCGAGGTGCGGGGTGTCGGGGTGCAGAGCGGCGGGACGTGGAGCGGCGGCGGGCAGAGCGAACTCTTTTCCTTAAAGCGCAGGGAAGACCTGGAGCAAAAGCAACCCTTCCGTTACTGCGGACAGGTCTTTGATCTATTTCTGCTGGTGGAGTGGGGTGACAGGCTCTTCATTATCGACCAGCACGCAGCGCACGAGCGCGTACTCTATGAAGAATTGAGGAATAAAAAGAGTAATACCCAGGAGCTGCTTTTCCCGATACATTTTGAGGCCGGTTCTGCTGAAGCAGGACTGGTAAAGGAGCGAATATCTCAATGGCGGGAAATGGGCATTCAAGTCAGCGAAGTGGAAAAGAATGCTTTTGAAATAAACAGCCTTCCGGAAGATTTTCTGGCCCTGGATGAGGAGGAGCTGGTTAAAGCCCTGTTGAGTGAATACAGCTCTTTTGAGGAGCTGAAAGATAGAATCTACAGTATGGCCGCCTGCCGCCTGGCGGTAAAGGATGGTGAATCACTTGACCGGCCGGCAGCAGAGCAGCTTGCCGCCGCTGTATTCAGTCTAGCCAACGGCCGCTGTCCACACGGCCGTCCGATCTGGTATGAAATCCGGAGAGAAGAGCTTTTCAGGCGGGTGGGGCGTATTATTTAAGCTTGGCAAGCAGGCTCTCGGCTTCGGCTCTCTTCTCGTAATCGGGGTTCTTCTCCAGCAGAGTATCAATAAAAGACCTGGCCATTTCTTTGTCGCCTTCCTTGATCAGCACTAAAGCCAACTGATAATAGCCATCCCAGTAGGCCGGATCGATCTTTACCAGCTCCGTGAATGACTGCTTGGCTGCCTCCAGTTGACCTATTTCAAGATAAGCAAGCCCCAGGTTATACCTGGTATTGGTGGCGTCAAGCTTCAGGGAGACTGCTTTTTTCAGGTGTTTTATGCTTTCCTGGTAGAGTTTTTTATGGAGATAGACATTGCCGAGATTATTGTTGATCTTGAAGGAGCCGGGTTCCAGCTCGTAGGCGCGGGAAAGAAAGGCAAGGGCCTTATCATAGAGACCGGAATCATCATAAATGCGCCCCAGGTTGATCATGGGCAGGGTATAGCGGCTGTCAAGTTTGATAGCCTGAAGGTAATACTTGATGGCTTGATCAGTGTTTTCTGATCTCTCATAAGCCTGTCCCAGGGTATAGCTGTAGGGGGCTGAATCCGGTTTCCGGCTTACCGCTTTAGCGGCGAACCCCACCGCTTCTGTTGCGTTGTTCAACTCCAGTTGTACTAAAGCCATGTTATAATTGGTGACCGTATGGTTGGGGTCAATCCGCAAGGCATCGACGTAATACTTTTCAGCCTGGCTGTAATCCCCGCGGCCGGATAGAGCGGTGGCCAGGGCTCTTAAGAAGGTGGCCCGTTCCGGTGCATATTTCACCGCCTTCCGGAAGGCAGCAATGGCCGGTGTAGTCTGCGCCTGTTCGTTGTAGAGTATGCCCTGCTCGTAGTAGGCCTTGGCATAGTCTTTCCGGTACTGAGCGGCTTTGACAAAGGCAGAGAGGGCCCGTTTTTTTTCATCAAGCTTGATCAGGGTCTTTCCCATATTAAAGTGGGCCTGCGGGAAGTCGGGCTTCAGGTGAATGCAGCTCTCAAAGGACTGCAGAGCGTCAGAGTAACGGCGGGCGTAGTAACGCATTTTCCCAAGGGAATAGAGTAGCATATAATTCTCCGGATTAAGCCGGGCCGCCTCCTTATACTCCTCGATTGCATCATCGTAGTTCTTGGTATTTTCATATATCTGCCCTAATGTGTTGTGGGGAACCCAGAGTGAAGAGTCCTTCTGTATGGCTTTGTTGGAAGCCTCGATTGCTTTCTGCACGCTGGTAGCATCCTGTGAATCCTCCTCAAAATGGGATACACCAATATAAGCATAGGCCTCACCTGAATCAGGATCCAGGTCGAGAACATCACCAAAGGTCTCCCTGGCGCGTTGATATTCTTTAGTCTCCAGTTCCTTTGCACCTTTGGCCAGAAGCTCATTGATCTTCCTGATTTTTTCCCGTTCTTTGGCATCGGCATCCTCGGGTATCTCTTTCTGCGCGATCTCCGGCTTTTTAGCAGGTAGTTTCTCCTGCAGTGATGAACTGAGATCACTTAAGGTGTCCTGGAGATTTTCCTGCTGCCGCCGTAATTCTTCAAGCTCCCTGTATTTGGCATCTTTTTCAGCGATTTTCTTTTTGTCTAGTATTTCATCGAGTAATTTCCTGGCTTCTTCATCTTCCGGGTCAGCTATGAGCAGTTTATCCAGAATTTCCAAAGCGCGGTTAAATTCCTGCCGCTCCAGGTATTGTGAAGCGAGTTTCAGACTGTTTAATCTGGCATCGCGCGCTTTCTGTTTGCTGCCGGAGATAGCCAGCAGCCCCAGGCCGCCGATGAGGATGATGACCAGTAAAACCAGCCCGATGATTATAATATATTTTTTTTCCATACAATTTAATCCTCTATATCGATTTCGTCGTACTCTTCCTCGATCTGCTCTGAATCTGCGGAAAGGTTTCTGGTATCTTCAGAGGCATTCTGTAGGGAGTTAAGCACTTGATTGAGCAGATCTTTCTGTCTTTGAATTTCATCCTGTTTTCTGCTCTCTTCCGTGCTTAAAAAGGCCTTAAGCAGGGCGATCAATTTTTCGATCTCCTCTCTCTGGGGGGAGTTGGGCGCTATGCGCAGATAGAAGATATAATCCGCTAAAGCGCCCTCCATTTTCTCCAGTTTGAGCCTGGAATTGGCCCGGTTGAGGTAGGCGCTTTCCAGCTTGCCGTCTATGTTGGCCGCTTCAGCAAACATCTCTTCGGCCAGAGAATATTCCTCCTGACCGAATAGATTGTTACCCAGGTTCAGATAAAAAAGATGCTTATATTCTTTAGCCACATTCAAACCGCGCTTTAAAATCCGGATTGCTTCCTGCGGATCGCCCAACTGCTCATAGATAATGCCTAAGTAAAGATAGATCTTTTCATTTTCCGGATTTTCCAGGAGCGCCTCTTTGAGCATGATTTCCGCTTCCTGGGGCTTGTTCTCTAAGAAAAGTTTTTCTCCTTCACCAAGCATTGAAGAAGCTGTCAGGAGGAGAGAGAGAAGAAGAGAGGTTATAATAGCCATTGTCCTTCATTATAACACAAATATAGCGCTTTAAACCTTTCGGATTTGACACATTTAATAAAAAAAATTAATCTATTACTATTAGTTTTTAAACTAAAATCAATTGGTGGTATTATGTCCGGATTTGTCATTCTGATAATAATCGTCGGCACTGCAGTGGGTGTCTTGACTCTTTTTATAATCAAGAGTTTTATCGCACCCAGAAAGATCGAAAGTGTGGCTGACCTGCTGAAATCCGGCAAGAACCAGCAGGCAATTAAAGCGGCCAAGCAGATACTTACAAAAGAACCGCGCCATGTTGATGCCCACTATCTGTTGGGACAGGCTTATATTGCTGAAGAGAAAACAGAGCTTGCCCTGATGGAGTTTAAGATGGTGAATCAGATCGGCAAGTTTACGGGGCTGTGCCGGGAAGTGCCTTTTCGCAAACAGGCTGCCGAATTATACCGCAAGTTCGGCCAGCCTGAGGAGGCGCTGAAAGAGTACCTGCTGCTGATTAAGAAGGAACCGGTACAGGCGGATCACTATGTAGCCATAGGTGAGCTCTTTGAGGAAAGGCAGATGTCGAATAAGGCTCTTCCCTATCTGCAGAAGGCGGTGGAGCTCAATCCCCGTCATGCGGGCGCACATCTCCGCCTGGGTATACTCGTTTACCGGAAGAAGAAACTGTTGGAGGCGCGGGCAGAGCTGGAAGCGGCAATAAAACTCGATCCGGAAAATTACCAGGCCAATTACTATCTGGGCCGGCTGCTTAAAGAGATGCATGAATATCCCACTGCGCTGCGCTCCCTGGAAAAGGCGCAGAGAGACCCTGAGTATAAATCAAAGTCCTTAATTGAGGCCGGTACCTGTTATATGTCCATGAACAATATGGACAGGGCAATCTCCACTTTGGAGCGGGTGATCAATCTTGACGGTAATACTACCGGTAATGAGCTGGTGTATGCCCGTTACTTTCTCTCTCTATGCTATGAGAAGGTGCGCAACATTGATTCCGCAATTGAACAGTGGGAAGAGATCTATGCTAAGAAACCATCTTTCCGTGATGTAGCACAGAAACTGAGCCTGTATCAGGAGCTGCGTACCGATGATCTTATGAAAGATTACCTTACCTCTTCAGAAGAGGAGTTTGAGCAGATTTGCAGGGCAATTACCGCAGGCTTGAAACTGGAAGTCAGGGATGTTAAGACAACTCCTCACGGAGTTGAGATCCTCGCTGTGGAGGCGGAGAAAAATTGGCGAAGCGGCAGGTCCATGCCCAGGTTGATCCTTTTTATGCGTGATAATGATATGATAGATGTTTCAATAGTGCGCTCGTTGAGTGAAATGATGAAGAAGAACAATATAAGTAGAGGCATCGTTGTGACCAGCTCGAATTTTACCAGGACGGCTATCGAATTTGCCGAAACCAGGCCCATCGACCTGGTTAATAAAGAGCAGTTAAGTGGTGTTCTTAAAAAGGTTAAATATTAATCGCTTTTTATATATAGATGAAAATCCTTTGTGTAGCCGACCATATTGATCCATTGGTATACAGCGACTCTATAAAAAGCCGGTTCAAGGATATTGACCTGGTGCTTAGCTGCGGAGATCTGCCCCTGAATTACTATGACTATATTGTCAGTATGCTGAACAAGCCTTTGCTCTTTGTTTTCGGCAATCATAATCTGAAGCAGCTCATGTATTACCAGGGCAAAGGCGAAATCAGCCGTTTTTCTTTTTCTGCCACCAGCCCCGCTTTTAAATCAGTGGGGGCCACCTATATCAACGGTAAAGTCCTGCGCAAATACGGTCTGATTATTGCCGGATTAGGGGGCAGTATGTGGTATAACGGCGGTCCCAACCAGTATAGCGACACCGGGATGTTTTTTAAGATTCTTCGAATTATACCGGCGCTTTTAATCAACCGTCTTTTTTTCGGGCGTTTTATCGACATTCTAATTACCCATGCTCCCCCCTGCGGTATTCACGATAAGCAAGACCGAGCGCACACCGGTTTCAAAGCTCTGCGCTGGTTTATACAGATCTTCAAACCCCGTTATCTCGTTCACGGTCATGTTCATCTATGGGACAGAGCCGGAGAAAGGCGGAGTCGCTATTATAGTACCGAGGTGGTTAATGCTTATGATCACTGCATTATTGAAATGGAAAACTGAGTAATGAGCAACTTTAACGCACTGGCCCATGAAGATTTCAATAAAGCCCGGTCCAGGGCTTTATTTTCTTCAATACTGTCCCTGTTGAAGCTGGAAAAGGATGAGCTCCTATCCCTGCAGGAAGTAAGGGATATTATCAAACCGGGAAGTGAATCTTACCGTGGAATGAAGGCCGTGCCCATATCCCTTATTACCGGCAGTGAAGGACGCTACCGTGATTTTACCAGGTATTTTCTGCCCAGACATCGACATCTGCGCGGCAGATGGGAGCGGGTTGACCTGGCTCATCATAAACAGGTAATCCTTCCTGCGATTAAGCTATATGAGATCGGCGGTGTCTATTTTGTACGTGACGGAAATCATCGTGTATCTGTAGCCAGGGCGCAGGGGGTTGAATTTATTGACGCGGAAGTGATCTCTTTGAACTCCAGGTTAAAGCTCAAAGCCAATATGACTGCCCCGGCGCTGAAGCGTGAGGTTATTTCCCTGGAAAAAAAGGAATTTTATGCCTTCACCGGGCTCGCTGAAAAACGCCCGCAGCCAATAATAGAATTCAGCGCCACCGGGCGCTACGATGAGATAATCAGGCATATAAATGGTCATAAGTATTATCTTAACCAGGGACAGGAAAAGGAAATTTCATTTGCAAAAGGAATGATTTCCTGGTTTGATAATGTCTATATGCCGCTTATTAACGTAATCGGTGAGGAAAAGATCCTTAATTATTTTCCCGGCAGGACAGACGCAGACCTCTATGTCTGGATTGTGCGCCATTGGGATGCTTTGAAAAAGAAATATGGCGAGGGCTTCACCCTGAAAGAGGCAGCGGTCAATTTCCGAAGCCTCTATGGTAAGGAGAAAAATAAGGGCTGGGTAAAGAGATTACTCCTCAGCTTCAAGAATATCCACCGCAAAACCGGTTAGCCTTTGCAGTTCCAAAGCATCGCCCCTCGTTCCCACAATTTTTCCATAATGCATTGGTATTACCCGGCGTGGAAATACCGCCTCGATGGCCGCGGCTGCACCTTTTGCATCCATGGTATAGGTGCCGCCAACGGGAACCAGGAACACATCCGGTCTCAAACCCGCCATTTCCGGAATATTGTCCGTATCTCCGCAGTGATAAACACTCTGCTCAAGACCGTTTATCAGGTAACCTACCCAATTGTTGGCTTTAGGGTGAAAAGGCTTGCCAATGTTGTAAGCGGGAATGGTTCTGAACTTGATCCCGGGATTGTATTCCCTGCCGGGCTTTACTTCAACTGTTCTGACGCCCAATGCGGCAACCTTTTCCGCGCAGTCCGGAGTGGCGATGATCACTGTTTTACCGGGATCAGCCAACCTGGCGATGTCCTCAGGTGAGCAATGATCATAATGAGCATGGGTAATAAAGATAAAATCCATTTTTTCATTTGCTGTTATATCGTAAGGATCGATGCTTATTTTAAACCTGTCTTCAATAATAAAACCGGCGTGGCCCAGGAAACGAATTTTCATAACTTACTCCCCCTTAAATATTTTCTTAAAGAGCTTTTTCAAAAAGGCAATTATACATTTTATAAGGCCGGGTTTAGCAAGTTTATCCAAACGTATAAAAGCCTCCTGTATCTCTTCCATGGTAAAATTACTGCGCTGGATATTCTCTTCCACCTCGATCTGCAGTTTATCCAGTTCAGAATTACGTTCGATTACCAGGGCATCAATGGCCGGCCAGCCCAGTCTTTTAGCCGCTGCCAATCTGCGCTCTCCGGCAATCAGCTCATTTTTGCTGTTCACAATAATGGGACTGAGCTGGCCATATTGTTTCAGGCTTTCCATAAGGGGTGTGAGATTGCCGATATCATGGCGCACCCTTTTTTTGACAATTATGGAGGAGGGAGCGAGGCGCTTGAAAAATTGCTCAGCCATCTTTAATGAAATGCTGGTACTCTGCCAGGGATAGAAGGTCGTCAAGCTCATCTATGGTTTTTAGCTCCAGAACAAAGAGCCAGCCCTTACCCAGGGGATCTTCATTGATTATAGCGCACTGCTCCTCATGCCGGAGTATGTCATTAACCTCCACAACTGTTCCGCCGGCAGGCGAATAGATCTCGCTCGATGATTTCAGTGAATCAATGGAACAGACCGCTTCCCCGGCGCTTACCGCTTTCCCTATGGGGGGGAGTTCAACATAGGCAATTTCACCCAGTTCTGCCTGAGCAAAATCAGAAATACCGACACGAATACGTTTTCCTTCCTTTAGTGCCCACTGGTGGTCTCTGGAATAAAGCCTGGTTGACATCAGGGCCTCCTTTTTAAAACAAGTCAATCCAACAGGGGATTTCCCGATTCGTCCGGGCTCTTCTCCGGAGACTCCCCGGTGTTCTCCAATTCTTCTAAAATCGGTATATTCATTTCCGGCAGTGTGAAGTTGCTAGTAGTATCAAAGAGAATAGCGCTCTTGAGATTCTCTTTAAATGATTCCTTCTGCTCAAATTCATACTTGTGCAGTTCGCAGAAATTTCTGGGTTCTGTGCCGGATAAGAAGATTTCCTTAATAGTGCCATCTGTGCAGTAACCGGTGGGCAGCATGCCGGATTTGGAGCAGACATCAACCTCGATCAAGCCGCTTTCCGGCTTGATAAAATCTACAACCGAGAGTTTCTGGTGCACATTCTTCATATATTCCGCCCAGGCAGGCGCCGCTGAAACTGCGCCGGAAAGGTTAATCCCCAGAGAATGGCCGCCTTCGTCAAAGCCGAACCAGACGGCAGTGGTAATCTGAGGAGTAAAACCCACGGTCCAGGCAGCGGACCAGTTCTGGGTTGTGCCTGTTTTGCCGGCTATGGGCCGGTCAAAGCCGTCAACCGTGTGCTCAGCGTAGCGCAGGGTGCCTGATGATACGGTGCTCTGCAGCATATTTACCATAATATAAGCTTCCTGCGGAGACATAATGGCCTGTGATTCTCCGGCGCGCATCTGTCTGGCGCGGAGTTCCTTTTCCTGCTCCAGGATAAGCCGCCCGTTCCTGTCTTCCACGTAGCGTATGGCAATAGGCTCTACAGCGCGACCCTGATTAGGAAAAACGGCAAAAGCTTTGGCCATTTCCAAAGGTGATACCGTAATCACACCAAGTCCCAGAGGGTATTTTCGCGGGAAGATGCGTTCAATATCGGCCGGGTCGGTTATATTGAGCATCCTGCTTGCCCTGGTAATGGCTCCATCAAAGCCGATACCGTCCAGCACCTTTAATGATGGAATATTCATGGAATGGGAAAGGGCGTAGCGCAGGAGCACGGGACCCTTCCATTCTCCCTTATAGTTAAGGGGAATATAGGGGGTGTTATCATCATTCCAGAAAACCACCGGTTTATCCATGATCATAGTTGCAGGGGTGAATTTTCGAGAGCTGATGGCCATAGAATAATATAGGGGCTTGAAGGCTGATCCCGGCTGCACTTTGGCCTGTACCGCCCTGTTGAACTGGTTGGTGCTTTCAAACCTTCTTCCGCCTACCATAGACAGGATATAGCCTTTCCGGGAATCTATACTTACCAGTGCGCCCTCAACCCGGGTCTCTTTGGATTTCTTAGCCTCTCTGGCATAACCTACGCGGGAAGCAAATTTAAGCTCTTCAGCCCCGAAGATCATGGAAATTATGTCGACTACCGGATTCAGCTCTTTAAGGTAAATATCTCTGGCCTGGGCCTTCTGTTTGCTGCCGGTAAAGCGGATATCTTCGATATTAAAGGTCAAGGAGAGAAGGTCGACTATGGGCAGGAAGTAATCTTCGGTATAGGCAATCCTCAAGTTCGACTGTTCCTGATGGAGCCGGCTAACCCAGCTGATGCGTTTGCCCATTACCTGATCGGCTATTTCCTGGTAATCAAGGTTAAGAGTAGTGTGCACCACTAAACCCTCTTTATAGAGGTCCATGGCGCCGAAAAGCTGTTCCTCTAAACGCTGGCGCACATATTCGCTGAAGTAAGGGGCCTTGTCCTCCCTTTCCAGCCAGGCGCTGGCAATATTGCTGCGGGTAAAATCATAATTCCGCCAGTACTCCTGAAAAGAGAGATCCGCCTCTTCCTGGGTAGAGTAGCCCAGCTTCACCATCTGGTCCAGAATCTCACGCTGGAGTTTATTAGCGCGGTTGGGGTGATTGATAGGGGAATATCTTCCGGGATTGGCGAGCTGTATAACCAGAATTACTGATTCCGCCAGGGTGTTCTGCCTGACTGAATGTTTAAAATAGAACTGCGAAGCCGCCTCAACGCCATAGGTGTTGTGACCGAAATACATAAGATTCAGGTAACGTTCCAGTATTTCGTCTTTGGTCAGAGCCCGCTCCAGTTGGATCGCCCACCAGAGTTCAACAAGTTTTCTCTTAAGGGAAATATCAGTACGATCAGCATAGACGTACCCGGCCAGCTGCTGGGTCAGGGTGGAACCGCCGCGAAAAGAGCGTCCCGTAAGTATATCCCAGGCAGCACCGAGCATATACATAATGCGGAAGCCGTGGTGATCATAGAAATACCGATCCTCACGGGTTAAAAGTGCCTGAATCAGTGACTTAGGCAATTCATTTATGGAAACAATCTCTCTCTTCTCATCCGAGAAAAATTGGGTAATCAGTCTTCCCTGGCTGTCCAGTATCTGGGTGGGCAGGGAAGGCTTATGTACCTGAAGCTGTTCAAGGTTCTGAATATTCCTTGTTGCGGAAAGAGCCAGGCCCAGGGCAATTCCAACAATAACGGCCAGAAAAAAGCCAGATCCTATCAGTACGCCTCCCAGTATTCTCCGGCGTTTAATCATAGCTGAATTTATGCTTAATTAGAGGGATTTTGTCAATCCTCTTACCCATCGCAGATTACATCCGCAACCAAAGTTCTTAAGGTAGAAGTTCAACTCAATATATTCGGGCGCTGGACTTTAATATTTCTTGTTAAAATAACAAACTTTTGAGCTATCATAGCACCGGGATAAAAAAAGGCCGGCTCTAAATTAGAGCCGGCCAACCCATTTGGGTGCCGGTATTTCATATAGTAAACTGGGAGGGGAACTATACTTAGCTACCGACATCCCAATTATCGGATATTTAAAGAAAAAAGTTAATCCTCCTCTATAATAATATCAAAAATTACAGAGAGATTGTAGTTTTTTCCGGCCACAATGTTAATTTTTTTGCTGATACTGTAATCGCCGATTTTAATGATTACAGTGTGGCTCCCTTCACTTAAGGAAAGGCTGTTGATCTGCTGTTGCGACAGCTTGTCGCCATCCAGGTATATTTCAGCACCCCGCGGCACAGTGATATTTAAAAAACTCTTGGGTTCCTGCAGCTCAAATTGCAGCACCTTCTCCTGGGCCGGTTCAATGGTAAAAGTACCATTTATTTCCTGGAAAAGCATTGAAGATATCTTGAGCCGGTGAATCCCGGATTCAATCTCCGGCATGAAGAAGGGTTCAATGATTTTTTGTCCGTCGATATAAAGCTGGAATATTTCATCTGCCATTTGAGTCGTGTCTGCCGCCCGGCTGCCACCGGGAAGAGCAATCTCCACTTTAAGAGAGCCCGCTTTCATTAAAATGGGTTTTATATTCAAATAGAATTTATTATCAATTACGGAGCTGGGAATTCCTTTCATCAGAGGGATCATGGAAACAATCAGAGGGAAGTCTTCCATTATTAGTGGTTCTTCCAGGGTGAAAGAGCCGGTATTGTCTATGGCGCTCCGGGAGAGAGGCAGGTTAATATATATCCTGTTCTGATAGGGGAGATAATGAAAAAAGACCCTTTCCGCTTTAAAAAATTTCAGACCCTTTTGTGGTTGAGGATTCACCCTTTTATAAACTGCTATGCCGAAACTGTCAGAATATTTTTTCATAGTACTTGAGAGGATAAGTTCCATCTGCAGCGCTATGAGGAATTGGGAATTTCCCTCAATATATATGGCGGCAGCTTCTTCTAATGCAATTTCCAGAGTCTGCTCATAGCCGCTGACTGTTTGTATATATGCTTCATCAACAATTAATCCGCGAACATTTTCCGGGTAAACACTGATTAGTGCCAGGGAGAGAAGAATCAAGGGAATAGTCTTTTTTAAAGTATTCAATTTCTCTTTCTTCCTAAAGGGAGCAGCGGCACCGGGTCCCGGACATCTCCCCCTCTCCTTATTTCAAAGTGCAGATGCGGTCCCGTTGAGCGGCCGGTACTGCCAACACTGCCGATAATCATACCGGAAGTGACTTTTTGTTGCAATACCACCCCTATAGTATGCAGGTGACCGTAAACTGTCTGGAAACCGCCCTGGTGAGCGAGAATTAAGTAATTTCCCAGTACCTCGTGATATCCTACCTGCTGCACCGTACCGTCACGAGCTGCCAGCACTTCGCTTCCCGCCGGCGCTGCCAGGTCGATCCCATTATGGAACTCCGGATGGCCGGTGAAGGGATCTGCCCTTCTGCCGAAGGGTGAGCTCAGTTTTCCTGAAGCAAGGGGTAAGCGGAATAGTATCTCTAAAAAATAGGCACGCTCGAGGGGATGAAAGCGTTCTCCCGGGAAAAAGAGCATAGCTTTCGAGCCGTCAGTCAGACGGAGTAAAACCTCCCGGCCGAATTCAAACCGGGGTGTGCGTATGGTGTGCAGTATTTCACTGAAAGATGAATCCGGAGAGAGAGGCACGAAAATTCCAGGCATATTGGGCACAAAGATCAAGGTCCCCGCTTTTATAGTGCCCGAATGATCCAGCCCATTCAATGTGGCTATGGTGTCATAGGGTATATTCAGGCGCGCTGCCAGAGAAAAAATATTTTGTTCCCTGTCATTACGGTATTGGAATAATTTAAAGGCAGGTCCCCGGCCGGGATCAAGCCGGCTTTGGCTCTGGAAATAGAGCTTCAAATCATCCTGGAGTTGTATAAAAAGAATATCTTTGCGGCTTAATTCTAGTATCTCCGGATAATCGGAAAAGAGGGGTATTTGCCCGGCTGAAAATAAAATAAGCAGGGGAATGACAAATGCGGTAATCGATCGAGGCAAGGCTAGTAATCTTTTAATTCTTCCTGTCCTCGTAAAAAGCGAAGTCCGGCTTCGGCAAGTGCGGTCATTTCATGTTCACCCGGATATAGGTGGAGGGGGGCGATCCAACCGGTTCGTTCCCTGATCCAATCGGTAAGCGGAGGATGCGCCATGCCGCCGGTAATGATTATTGCCTTTACCTTGCCTTTCAGCACCGAAGCCATGGCGCCTATTTCTTTGGCAATTTGAAAGGCCATGGCCTGGTAAACCCGGGCGGCCTGTTGATCTCCCTGCTCTATGCGTTTGCGAATTTCCCGGCCGTCATCCGTGCCCAGGTAAGCGAGCAGACCTGATTTCCTGGTCAGGGTGTAATTCAATTCTTCAGCGCTCTTGTATTTTCCGGAAAAGGCCAGTTCCACCAGCTGAGTAGTCGGCAGGCTTCCAGTACGCTGCGGAGAAAAGGGCCCGCCGTCATAAGCATTATTCACATCAATAATCTTGCCCCGGTAAAGGGCTGCTATCGATATGCCTCCGCCCAGGTGAGCTACAATAAAATTGGCCTCCTCCAATGTCGTATTAAGCTTCTTGGCCGCTTTTCTTGCAGTTGCTCTGATATTGAGGGCATGAGACTGGCAGCGGCGCTCCATTCCCGGCAAGCCTGAGTAGCGGGAGAGGGGATCGAATTCATCAATCCCCACCGGATCGGCTATAAGGCAGGGACAGTTAAATGCAGAAGCGATTTTTTCTGCTATGAGAGCGCCGAGATTTGAGGCGTGAGAGCCGTAACGGCCGGAAGAAAGATCATCGATCATTTTTTTTGTTACTCTGTAACTACCTGCAGGTATGGGTCTTACCAGGCCGCCTCTGCCGGCCACTGCGTCAAGCCGGGTTACCTGGTTTCTTCGAAGAAAATCCTTAACCGCCTGGGTGCGAAGCCGTAGGCCGTAGGCCGTAGGCCGAAGGCCGTAGGTGCCCGTACAGGGCGGCCCGCATAGGGCGGCCCGCATAGGGCGGCCCGTACAGGGCGGCCCGTATAGGGCGGCCAGCTGGGTAATTGCACCATGCTGGCACTTCGGATTTTTTGACTTCTCCAGCTGTTCGGGGGGGTGAGTAATATTCTCGCTTAAGTGTTCGGCAAGGACAGAATCAGCCCCGGCCTGGTAGAGAGCGATTTTGGTAGAGGTAGAGCCTGGGTTAATTACCAGAATATTGTACGTAATTTACCCCCAGGATTATGGAATTCAGCCTTTCTTGAGCAGAATCGGCCCGAGATAAAAGTATTATCGGACATGCGGCTCCCATAATTATGCCGCCTGTGGCAAAGGCGGCCAGGTGGATCAGGGATTTTCCCAGAATATTGCCGCTTACCAGATCAGGAACCAGGAGAATGTCAGCTTTACCCTCTATTGGGGTTTTAACACCCTTCAGGCTGCAGGCCCTGCTGCTTACCGCTAAATCCAGGGCCAGGGGGCCGTCAACAATGGCGCCCTTTATCTGTCCCCTCTCGGCCATTTGCGCTAAGGCGGCTGCCTCCATTGTAGAGGGAATATCCGGATTAACAACTTCAACGGCTGAGAGCACGGCAACCCGTGGTTTTTCAATTCCCAGGGTATGAAAGAGAGCTACTGCGTTATTCAGGATCGACGTTTTTGCTTTTAAGTCCGGAGAAATGTTTAAGCCGCCGTCAGTAACCCCTAAAAAAGAGCCATCCCCGGTTTCAAAGAGGGCTACATGGGAGAGGAAGTTCTCCCGGCGCAAACCTCCCTTATCGGCCAGTACCGCTTTCATCAGGGTGGAAGTAGCCACAGTGCCTTTCATGATCAGCTCCGCCCTCTTTTCATTGATAGCTCTTACCGCTTCTTCTGCAGCGTTCTGAGCTGTTTCGCTGTGGATTACTTCAAAGTTGGTTATGTTGCTTTCTTGGGCAAGCTGCTCAATTCTATTTTGCTGACCAATAAAGAGAGGTGTACACAAACCTTGCTTTTGAGCTTCAGACAGGGCTAAGAAGAGTTCCTCGCCGTCGGCCTGGGCAATGGCTATTCTTTTAGGTTCGAAATTGCTGTCGGCCAGGCACTTTGTTTTCAGGTCTCTGAATCCCATTTTTTATCTCCTGACAAATTTATAGTAACCAAAGGTAATAAGAAAGAGAGCGATCAGGAAAATACCGCCCGGCCACCATCCCCTGGCAAAGATGAAAATAACCAGGTAAAGTAAAAGCAGAAAGATCAGGACAGCCAGCGTTTTGAACATTTTGGGCAGATATTTTTTTTTTGCCAGAAGCAGCCAGCCGCCATATTGCTTGCTGGAACGGAGCAGGCTGCGAAAACAAAGAACAAGCAGCAGCAGGCATAGAATTGATATTACAAGGTAATTGTAGAGTACCCGGTACGAATTTGCCAGAAACCATAGAGGAAAGACTAAAATAAAAGCTGTTATACTGCTGGCCAGAAGCAGCAGCGTCATTATAAGGGTTCCTTTAAGAGCGGTAATATAACCGGAGAAAATTTTACCTGCTGCCTGGCTTAAGGATTGCCGGTCCCTCACTGTCTATCCTCAAGAAGCTTGCGGTACCTTTGCGCCTCATCATTCCTGCCTAACAGCAGGGCAGTATCAATAACATACTGCAGGGCTTTGTTGGTTTGCCGGCTCAAAGAAAGGGTCTGGAAGACCATATAGGATTTAATAAAGTAGTCGTAGGCTTTTTCATTCTGGCCATTTTTCAGGCTGATAATTCCCAATGCTTGAAGGTCTTTGGCTATACCAAGAGAGTTCTCCACCTGTTTATCATACTTCAATGCTTCATTTGCCTCGGAGAGGGCACGGGTATAGTCGCCCTTTTTGGAGTAAAGCGAAGCAAGCATGTAATAGTTGCTGGCTACCTCTTCAAAGCTTCTAAGCTTAAGATTTATGGCTAAGGCCTGGTTAAATAATTTAAGTGACTTCTCAAGATCTCCCAGTTTCTTATAGACCGAGCCCAGGTTATGCAGCACAATAGCATAGTCAGAAGTAGGGTTTTCCGGATCACCCTCTTTAATGGCCTGTTTGAAGAGTTCCAGAGCCTTTTGCAGTTCGAGCCGGAACAGGAAAACCTCGCCCATATTATTGGCGCTCTGGGAAATCAGAGCCGGGCTTTTGACTTTTTCCGCTAAACCGAGAGCCTGGCGGAAGTTATTCTCCGCAGCCTCTATACTGCCCGTAGCCAGGTGAACCTTGCCGATAGAATTATAGGATTGAACAATTCCCTCTTCATTATCCACTGAAATATTATCGGTAAGAGCAAGATTGAAGAAACTTAGGGCCTGGTCATACTTGGCCTGGTTGAAATAGGTATTACCGAACTCGGTATTTTCCGCAGCGCGGTTCCTGACATTAGAAATTTCATCCTGCTCCTCAGGTGCTGAAGAACAGGAGAGAAAAACAATGAGTAAAATCAGCAGCAGGGCCCGGGCAAATCTACCCATTAAAAATCCTCATCACGGTAGCTTTGGAAAGTGGTTTGCTGCTCTCTCTTTTCAGTAATTCCTCCACGGAGCAGGGGGTTATTCTTAACGGCTTCCAGAACGTCTTTGCCCTCATCTAGAGCCACTTTGCTCTTTTCCAGCAGCCCCGATATCTGGGGTTGGGTGGAGTTAATGTATTTAGTGAAATCGTTGAGTTGAGCGATTATAGCATTTACTTCCTCTAAAGCAATCAGGATTTGATTGAAGACAACATTATCATCATCAAGCAATGTAGCCAGCGATCCTTTAGGATCGAGCAGCCGGGTTACCAGTCCCGTAGGTTCACCGGTTAGATCCTCAATATTGGCCAATATACCTTTCACATTGTACATTGATTCACTTACTCTGGTAGTAGTCACCGTTAACTGGGCGAGCATTTCAGCTACCGGACCTTCCCCCTGGCCGGTAACAGCATCATTAATCGAAGTGATCAAGGTGTTGGTGGATGCCAGAGCGGTATAAACCTCGTCCATTATGGGCCCCACCTTATTCATAATGGCAACTATCTCATCCTGCCCCTTGGGCATATCAACCAGATCTTTCTTAACCAGTTGCTTGCCCTGCTCAAGATCCAGGGAGGGGATAAAGGAGAGTTCTTCTAAAGGGGAGAGATTATTCTTTCCGGTGTGAAAGCTTAAGCCCCCCCCTATGCCCAGGGGGTTGACAGCCAGTTCCAGAACTGAATTGGGGCGCACCTTCTGGTAATAGGTATCAAAAATATAGAACTCAATATCCACCTGGTTTTGCGGGGTCAGGGATATCTTGTTTACCTTGCCGATCTCAAAGCCTTTAAGTTTGATCGATTGCCCCACACTGAGGCTGGCGGCTGAATTAAAACGGCTGTAAAAGTGATAGTTCTTGGCAAACCAGCGCTGGTTTGCCCCGATTAGTATCAGGATCCCGGCAAGCCCTAATATGGCCAGCAGAATAAAGAGCCCTACAATCTGGTCGGCAAAACGAATTCTAAATTTCATTTTATTCACCTAATCTAGCCGAAAAACATAGGCCTTGTCAATGTGACAATTTATTGCCACAAGCAAATGTTGCATTTGCACCTGAGTCAGCCATTCAAAAGATTCAATAGATCCTGATCATAAGTTGCTGCTTCACTTAAGACCTGAGAGAGTATTTTGGACACTTCAGGATTGGTGGAGCGGCGTACCTGTTCAAAATCACCCTCTTCGATTACATAGCCGCTCTTTACTATAACCAGATAATCGGCAATCAGAGAGATCAAATTTGAATCGTGAGTGACGGCGATTATGGAGCAATCCTCCGCTTTCAGCTCCTTGATCATTTTAAACATACGCTCGCTCATTTCGTGATCAACGGAAAGGGTAGGTTCGTCCATAAATATTATCGATGGTTTCAAAACCAATGCACGTAGAAATGATACCAGTTTACGCTCGCCGTAGGAAAGCTGGGCCGGTCTTAAGTGTGACTGGCTGGAGAGGTTCATAATATCGAGCAGAGAAAAGACCCGGCCTTCTATTTCAGCGCGGCTCCAGTCGCGGCAATAGAACTGCAGCGGCAGAGCCAGGTTTTCAAACATGCTTTTATTGGACCAGAGAGCGCCGTCCTGGAAGACAAAGCCATTACTCTTGCGGAAAGCCGCTGTTTTTTTCTCTGAGAGTTTTAAGAGGTTTTTATCTTCCCAGAACAGATGGCCGCTGTCAGGGAGCATTATTCCTGCTGCTACTTTTAACAGGGTGCTTTTGCCACAACCTGAGGGACCCATGATAACGGTGCTCTTGCCTCTCGGAAAGCGGACGCTTACCTTATGCAGCACCTCGAAGTTCTGGGAAAGGATGCTGATTTTCTCCAGCCTGATTATATCTTCCATAGTTCAAATTTCTTTAAATATAGTATATCATGGTTATCAGGGCATTAGCCAGAATACAGAGAGCAAAACCCTGTCCCACTGACTTAATAGCGATCTGAGGTATTTCAGTAGAGGCTACCTGAACCTGGAATCCCTGGTAGGTTGCGATAAAACCGATAATAATGCCGAATACGATGCTTTTGATCATGGAAGAGATAATATCCACTATCTGCATGGTGGAGAGCAGAGATCGAAAGTATTCTAGAAATTGAATGGGTTTTACAAATTGGGTCACTATATAGGAGCCGAATAAGCCAAAGAGGTTAAAATACACAGTTAAAAGCATCATGGAAAAAATCACACCTAAAAAGCGGGGCACCAGCAGGTAGGAGAAGGGATTGATCCCAACAGAGACGTATGCCTCGATTTCATGAGAAACCACCATATTCCCCAGCTCAGTGGCTATGGCCGTACCTGAGCGGGCGATAATGATAAAAGCAGTTAGAATTGGACCAAGTTCACGGGTGATAACGATGATCAATATAGTGTAGATGAGGTTGCCCTGGCCGAACTTGGGCAATATGGTAATACCCTGAACAATGATCACCGCGCCCAGAGAGAGTGATATCAGGGAGATTATTCCTATAGCCTCCACGGCGGTAAAGAGAATTTGCATTACCAGCACCTTGAAACCTACCTGCCTGCGCTTGATGAAGAGAACGGATTCCCTGAGCAGAGTAAGCAGAAAACCGCTGGCATAGAGGAAGTTTTTTACTTTTGTTTTAAACCAGCGTCCTAAATGAGCAACCATATTCTATTATACATAGCATAATTCGCTTTTTACTTCAATAATTTTATTCCTGACAAAAATAGCTCTTGTGTCCGATAATAGAATGAGATTGACATGGGGATATAAGCTTCTTACAATAGAGCGTTAATTGGAAAGGGATATTCATGCAGAATATGTATTCTCTCAGCAACATTACTTTAATAACACCTGATAAGGTGCATCATGATCAATGTCTAAAGATCGAGCGAAAGCGTATTGCGGCCATCGGAGCTAAGGCCAGGTTTGATATCAGCTCTGCTGACGGGGATTTATTTCTCTATCCGGCGCTGATCAATATTCATGATCATCTGCGGGGGGATTATCTTCCCAGGGTCGGTCCAAAACCCGGCAATTATTATCTGAACTGGGCGCCCTGGGATAATGATTTGAAATCCTCTGAGGTTTACAAAGAAAGGGCGAATATTACAATTGAACAGAGCTATTTTCTGGGGGCTTATAAGAATCTCTTTTCCGGTGTGGTTACGGTGAATGATCATTTCCCCCACGAATTTAATGAAGAGTTTATTCCTTTGCTGCCCATTCGGGTTATTCAAAATTACACCCTTGCCCATGAGTGTTCATCTTATGATCTTAAATGGGGTGAAGGTATTGAGGCAGAGCACACCAGGGCGGTAAAGAATAATTATCCCTTTATAACCCATCTGGAAGAAGGTTTTGACGAAGAGTCCCAGAGGGGCATTGAGATCCTTAAGGAGCTTCACTGCCTGGATGATTATGATATTCTGATTCACTGCATAGGATTCAGCGATGAGGACATCAAAAAAACAAAGAAGGCAGGAGCAGCTGTTGGCTGGTGCCCGGCCTCCAATATGTTTATGTTTAACCTGACCTGCAAGATCAGAAAGATCCTGGGGGCAGGAATCCCGGTTAGTTTAGGAACTGATTCAACCCATACCGGTTCTGTTAATCTGCTGGAAGAAATGCGTTTTGCCAGGGAAATTTACCGCCGGATGTATGGTGAGGATCTCCCGGCTCATACTCTGGTTCAGATGGTAACCGCAAACCCGGCTGCGGCCTTTAGAATGCAGGATAAGATCGGCTCTATAGAAGAGGGTAAGCTTGCGGATCTGCTGCTGATTAAACCCAGGGATAATGATCCCTATGAAGCTCTGGTAAATGCTGAAATGGAGGATATTGAGCTCCTTATTCAGGAAGGTAGAGCGATCTACGGATCGATGAAATATGAAGAACTCTTTGCAGGGAGTAGTGATTATACTCAACTTTCGGTTGGCGGCAGAGAGATGCTGGTAAAGGGTGATCCGGCTGCGTTATTGTCAGGAATAAGAAAAGCTGTAGGTTTTAAGAAGGTTCTTGATTATTTGCCCTTTGACGTTTAGGGTAATATAAGTATTATCAACCAAGGAGAAAGGCTTTGTCACCCAAAGCAATAAGGTATAAGGAAAACTCGATAATCTTTTTTAAGGGCGATCGCAGCGATAAAATATTTATTTTGAATTCCGGTAAGGTGAGTCTCAATTATCTGGATATCGAAACCGGTCAGGAGATCCATGACCCTATCAAAACCGGGGAATTCTTCGGCGTCAAATCAGCGCTGGGCAGATTCCCGAGGGAAGAAACCGCCCTGGTGCTTCAGGATTCAAATGTAATTGCTTTCTCCATACCGGAATTTGAGCAGGTGGTTACCCAGAATACCCGGATCATACTGAAAATGCTAAAGGTTTTTTCCAACCAGCTCAGACGAATTCACAAGCGGGTGCAGAATCTTTTATACTCGGAAGTTGCTGTAAAACCGGAAACCGGTTTATATAAAATCGGCGAATATTATATGAAAAATAAGCGGTACTCCCAGGCTCTCTATGCCTATAAACGCTATCTTGTTTATTATCCCTCAGGCGCCTATGCAGATGATGTTACCAGAAAAATAGAGCTGACCGAAGAGTGTCTATCCAAATATGGCCAGGGAAAGGGGCCGCCACAGGCGCCGGTGTCTGAAGGTAACGCAGTGGCTTTTGAGAAACCGGCGCAGAAAAAGGAAATGTCCGATGTGGCAAAGGCTTTTTATAATGCGATCAGCCTGGTCAGTCAGCAGAAGTACCAGGAGGCATTCAGGGAATTCAAGATAATTGCAGATAATAGCCAGGATGAAGAGTATGTGGCCAGGGCTTATTTTGAGATTGGCCGCTGTCTTTTTCATCTTGAGCAGTATGATAAGTGTATACAATCCTTTACCAGCCTGGTACAGAACTATCCAAAACATCCGGATCTTCGTGATGCCCTCTTTTTTGTGGGTAACTGTTATGACAGGAAAGGCGATAAAAATAGGGCAACAGGTTTCTATAAGAAGATTTTATCTATGGAAGCTAAAGATTCACCACTCCACCGGAAAACACGCAAGGCCCTACGGGCTATTGAAGGGGGCTAGGTTTGTTCGATAATGGCATGTTCAACCGTTTCCGGGTTAGTTTTGAAAAAGGTGAGGTTATATTCTGTGAATATGAACCTGGAGATACCTTTTTCCTGATTCAGAAGGGCAGGGTACAGATTATCAAAATAATGGGCGAGATCGAAAAGACGGTGGCCATACTGCAGCCGGGGGAAATTTTCGGTGAGATGGCAATATTAGAGGAAGCGCCGCGCTCGGCAACGGCTATCGCCATGGACGCGGTAAGCGGTCTGGCCTTTAACAGGGAAAACTTTGAGATACTTATGCAGGGTAATCCCCAGATTGCCCTTAAGCTGCTGAAGCTCTTCGCCAACCGGGTTTATGATCAGAAGCGAAAATTCCTGATCCTGACCCTTAATGATGTTGAAGCCAAGATTGCCGACGTTTTTCTGATGCTGGCTGAAAATGAGCCGGTAAACATGGCTGAAGTGGATACCATGGAGTTTAAAACAACGGTTGACGATGTAGCTCACTGGGCCGGGATTTCACCGGCCAAATGCAGTGAGGTAATAAACCATTTTGTGAGTCAGCGCCGGATAGAACTTTATCCGGATCGGATTATTGTGAAGAATATTAATGATTTTGCCCGTTTTGTGAGCACCCGCCGGAGAAATCAGGAGCAACGGGAGTAGCAAAGCCCTGAACCTTCTGGGTTAAAACCTGAAACTAAAACTATCGCCGCCTTTTCAAGGATAATAGTTTTGGGCTTTGGCTTTAACCTCCCAGATAGGCCTTTTTAATCCTTTCCTCATTTTTTAGATCATCTGAGTAACCGGACAGGGCTACTTCCCCGGTTTCCAGCACATAGGCCCGGTTGGCAATCTCCAGGGCTTTATAGGCATTCTGCTCGACAAGCAGGATTGTAGTGCCCATGTCATTTATTTCCTTAATGACCTTAAAGATCTCATCTACCAGCACAGGCGCCAGTCCCATGGAGGGCTCATCTAAAAGCATGATCTGCCCCTTGGTCATCAGGGCGCGGGCAACAGCGAGCATCTGCTGTTCACCTCCGGAGAGGGTGCCTGCGGATTGTGTGCGGCGCTCTTCAAGCCTGGGGAAAATGGAAAAAACCCGCTCATAATCCTTTTTCAGTTGATCCTTTTCCTTGGCCCGGGTATAGGTGGCCAGGGTAAGATTTTCCTGCACTGTAAGGTTGGTAAAGATACCCCGTCCCTCCGGCACCTGGCAGATACCAAGCTCCACAATCTTATTGGGCAGGATATGCTTAATCTCTTCCCCCTTGAACTTGATAGAACCGGAATCAGGGCGCAGCAATCCGGAAATTGTCTTCAGGGTTGTAGTTTTTCCTGCGCCATTGGCCCCGATCAGGGTTACTACCTCTCCCTCTTCCACGTTAAAGGATATTCCCTTGACCGCGCAAATTGCTCCGTAAGAAACAACAAGATCGTTCACTTCCAGAATCATATCTTTGCCCCCTCTCCGAGATAAGCCTCAATAACCTTGGGATCGTTTTGGATATCCTTTGGTGTGCCAACTGCGATTGTGCTGCCGAAGTCCAGTACGTGAATCCGCTCTGCCACGCCCATGACCACCGGCATCTGGTGCTCGATAAGGAAGATGGTGAGCCTGAATTTATCGGCAATATGGTGGATCAGATCGAGAAGCTGCAATGCCTCTGCCGAGTTCATTCCGGCAGCCGGTTCATCGAGCAGCAGCAGTTTAGGCTCGGTTACCAGAGCCCTGGCTATCTCAACGCGCCGCTGGCGCCCGTAAGGCAGGCTGCCGGCCGCGTCGTATAAAACATCATCCAGCCCAAAGATATTACTGTACTCCCTGGCCTTTTCTTCAACCTCTTTTTCCTCCCTGTGAAAGGAGGGCAGGCGCAGTACCGATGCGATAATCCCCGTTTTCATCCGAAAATGACGGGCTACCAAGATATTCTGCAGAACCGTCATGTTGTTGAAGAGACGAATATTCTGAAAGGTCCTGACAATTCCCCTGCTGGTTATCTTATGGGGTTTTTTACCGGTGATCTCCTGATCTTGGAAGAATATATGCCCCCCCCTGGAGGGGGGGTAAACCCCGGTTATCAGGTTGAATATAGTGGTCTTGCCCGCGCCGTTAGGTCCGATTAAACCGATTATCTTGTGATCCTCAATCTCGATTGAAAAATCATTCACCGCCAATAAGCCTTCGAAGCTATGAGTTAAATTTTGAATCTTAAGCATCTCTCATTCTCTCCTTACGGGGCAGAATAAACCAGAACTCCCGTTTTCCCATTAACCCGTTGGGCATACGGAGCATCAGGATGACCAGCACCGCACCGTAAAGCACCATGCGCAGTTCGCCGATGGGGCGGAGCACTTCGGTAATTGCGGTCAAACCGGCTGCAGCGATAATTGACCCGGAAATACTTCCCATACCGCCCAGATAAACCATTATTAAATATTCCACCGATTTCATAAAACCGCCCATGGTAGGATGAAGTATCTGAATGAAGTGGGCAAGCATTGCGCCGCCTATACCGGCAAAGGTGGAACCGAGCACAAAGGCCAGCACCTTATAGCGTACAATATCGATACCCATCATGTGGGCTGCCACCTCGTTCTCCCTTATGGCAATACATGCCCGGCCGTGGCGGGAGTAGACGAAGTTGCGGATCAAAACGATGATCACAATTGTAACAATGAAGACAATTGTGAAGTTGGAAAGAGGGGGAATGCCCAGCAGACCCCTGGGGCCGCCGATATCGATTTCCCAATCGCCTACCTTTTTCTTGAAGGAGATAAAGTTGAATATAACCCTGATAATCTCACCAAAGCCGATGGTAACAATTGCCAGGTAATCATCGGAGAGCCTTAAAACCGGAAGTCCGATCAGGAAACCCACTACCGCTGATACCAGGGCTGCCACTATAATGGCCAATAGAAATAGTGGTAATGCCAGTAGATAGGGTGTATCGCTGCTGATGTTAAAGAGCAGGGTGGTGATAAATCCGGCTACATAGCCCCCTGTGATCATGAATCCGGCATGGCCGATGGAAAAGAGGCCGGTAAAGCCGTTTATCAGGTTCAGAGAGACTGCCAGGATTATATTGATCAGCATCAATATCAATACCCGCAGCAGGTAATCATTCATTATACCGGTTTTATTCAATATCATTACCAGAGCATAGAATATGAGCAGGGAGACAAGAATTACCCAGCTTTTTCTATATTTTGTTTTCTTCATTTGAAGCTCCTAAATCTTTTCCTGGGGTGGTTCGCCGAATATCCCCTGGGGACGCACTAAGAGCACGATAATGAGTATGGCAAAAGCGACTCCATCGCCAAGGGGTGTGAAATCAATATGCTGGGGACCGAAATCGCTGGGCAAAAGCCCGATGGCGAATTGTTCAGCCAGACCCATAATAACTCCGCCGACCATGGCCCCTTCAATTGAGCCTATGCCGCCAAGCACTGCAGCTATAAAGGCTTTTAAACCGGGCTGTATTCCCATGAGCGCTGTGAGCCGGGGATAGGTAATACCACTGAATACTCCGGCTGCTCCGGCCAGGGCGGTGCCGATGAGAAAGGTAATAGCAACCACACGGTTCACATTTATACCCATCAGGTAAACGGCTTCCTTGTTATTCTTACTGGCCCGCATGGCCATACCGATCATGGTCTTGTTGACCAGGATTGATAGCCCTACCATTAGGACCACAGCGATGATAATATTCATGATCTGGATATTAGTTATATAGACTGAACCGACCAGCGGGTACTTCACCGCTTTGATCAATTTGTCTACCGGATAGGCTGTAAAGCTCGATCCTTTCCAATTCATTTCCGCCAACACCGGTTTGGACAGCCAGAGAATAATCCCTACTGCCAGAAGAGAAACAACAGCTATAATGACCGGCGTAAAGCTGGTTTGCCAGCCTGTTTTCTTTTTAGGAAAGTTAAGGAATTCACGGCTCAGAGTGTAGAGAATGATAAGCAGGGCTATGGCAAAGGTAATAACAGCCACCAGTCTTACCGACTCGGCACTTATATATGATACTAAATTCCCTAAAAAGAAAGAGACACCAATAGCGGTGATCAATGCCGCCAGCCTGGGCTTGGTTCGTAATGGACGGTAGGCAACAGCGTCCATTGCTATACCCAGAAGCGCGCAGATGAGCATGGGTACCAGGAAGGCCATGAGTATATTCAAGCCCGGTGGCAGGGGCAGAAGATTGACCAGGAAAAA
Source organism: Spirochaetales bacterium (assembly GCA_030604195.1). Classification (GTDB taxonomy): domain Bacteria; phylum Spirochaetota; class Spirochaetia; order SZUA-6; family DRHE01; genus DRHE01. The sequence goes on along the minus strand of JAUVWI010000001.1, from coordinate 87,598 downwards.
CGAAATAAAGGCGCCGATCATGAAGATCTCGCCATAGGCAAAGTTGATAATTCGCACTACGCCGTAGACCATGGTATAGCCAAGGGCGATCAGCGCATAAATAATGCCTCGCTGCAGTCCAAAGATGAACTGGGAAAGAAAGGTTTCCATACTAAATTGTCCTTTCGCCTGAAATATTAATATGAAATATTAATAAAAAAACCGGATGAGATGTTTCATCTCATCCCATCCGATCACTTGTCTATAATACTAAATCTTTATGGATTTACCGAGGTCTTGTAATAGACCTTGCCGTCTTTGACTTCCAGAATTACAGCGCCCTTTACCGGGTTTCTATTCTCATCATACTTGATGGTGCCGGTAGTGGTTTCCATATTGGTGGCGGCCAGGGCATCGCGAATAGCCTTGGGATCGGCGCTTCCGGCAACCTTGATGGCTTCTACAATGATCATAGCTGCCTCGTAAGCAAGGGCTCCGAGAGCATCGGGTTTCTGACCGAACTTTGCTTCATAATCCTTGACAAACTTTTGAGCTGCGGGCACATCGGATTCCGGGGTAAAGTGGTTTACAAATACACCGCCGTTGATGGAATCGCCTGCGATCTTGACCAGGTCCGGTGAATCCCAACCGTCGCTTCCCAGGAATTGAGCGGTAATACCCATTTCCCGTGCCTGCTTGGCAATAAGACCGGAGTCATTATAGTAGTTGGGCAGAAAGAGTACATCGGGGTTCACTGCCTTGATCTTTACCAACTGGGCATTGAAGTCGGTTGTGCCGGTTGCATAGCTCTCAAAGGCTACCATTTCGCCGCCCTGCTTGGGGAACTCGGCGCGGAAAACCTCGGCCAGGCCCCTGGTGTAGTCATTGCCTGCATCATAGAGTGCGGCAGCGGTCTTAGCGCCTACAGTGTCTATGGCGTATTTTGCCGCTACAAATCCCTGGAAGGGATCGATAAAACAGGCGCGGAAAATATAGTCGCCCACCAGGGTAACGGCCGGGTTGGTGGAAGTGGGGCTGACCATGGGCACACCCTTGCTCTGGGCAATCGGGGCGCCTGCCAGGCATACCTTGCTCATTACAGTTCCGCAGATAACGGAGACCTTATCCTGGTCAATCAGCTTGCTGTAGGCATTGGCGCCTTCAGCGGGATCACCCCTGTCATCTTCCACTATATACTTGATCATCATGCCGTCAATTCCACCGCTCTCATTGACTGCGTCAAAATAGAGAATAGCGCCGTTTTTGGTGGAAATACCGAAGGTGGCTGCTTCTCCGGTAATCGGGGCTATAATACCGATCTTTACTTCTTTGGTTTCCTTTTTCTTACAGGTTGCCAGAGAGAGCAGGGTAATAGCGATAAAAGCTACAATTAATATCGTTAAGAATCGCATTTTATTCATTGTGTATTTATAACTGGATGCATCATAGCCTGTCTATACAGAATTTAAAGCCATTTACGCTGATTATTTTTTTTCGAGAATTTTGTCCCAATTGTGAAAATTTTCTTGACCTGTTGCTTGCTTGATTATATAATTTTTTTAAAAATCTAATGCCAAGCAAAAGGCTTGTAAGGAGATGGATAATTGAACCAGAAAAAGGATACTTCCATTCTTTCATTGCGCAATTTGCGTAAGTATTACGGTGGCCTCAAAGCCGTGGATGATGTTTCCTTCGATGTTGCCGCCCACGGCATTACCGGTCTTATTGGTCCCAATGGCGCCGGTAAGACTACCGTATTCAACCTGATTTCCGGTACCCGAACAGTGGATTCAGGGGAGATCTACTTTAAGGGCGAGAGAATCGACAATCTCGCCCTGCACCAGACTTTCCTAAAAGGGCTATGCCGCACCTTTCAGATAAGCAGGGAACTCAAACTCATGACGGTCCTGGAAAACCTCATGCTCGTGCCTCCGAAACAGGAGGGGGAGAAGCTGTGGCGGACCTGGTTCTTTCCGCGACTGGTAAAGAAGCAGGAAAAAGAGATCCGGGAGAAAGCCCTGGAGAGTCTCGAATTAACCGAGCTCATCCATCTGAAGGATGAATACGCCGGCAACCTCTCCGGCGGACAGAAGCGGTTGTTGGAATTGGCCCGTGCCATGATGGCCGGCCCGGAGCTTATTCTCTTCGATGAACCCGGAGCCGGGGTCAACCCCTCGGAGAGGCGCACCCTGGCGGACCGTATCCGGCAGTTAGTCAAGGAAAAAGGGGTGACTGTCCTGCTTATCGGCCACGAGATGGAGCTGATAATGGATATCTGTAACCCCATAGTGGTGATGGACAGGGGCAAGAAGTTGACCGAGGGCACCCCCGAAGAGGTCGGCAGCGACCCGAAAGTATTAGAAGTCTATCTTGGAGGTACCGGCGCATGACTATCTTAGAAGTAAAGAATGTAGTATCCGGCTACGGAAGTATGGAGGTACTGCACGATATTTCCCTGGATGTGGAGGAGAAGCAGATCGTCTCTGTGCTGGGCCCGAACGGGGCAGGTAAAACCACCCTCTTGAGAACGATCTTTGGCGAAGTAACTCCCGGTAAGGGTAAGATCATTTTTAAAGGGCAGGATATTACCGGCTCACATCCTGAGGAAATCGCGCGGATAGGGATGTGCTATGTGCCCCAGGAAAATAATGTCTTTGACTCCCTTACCATACATGAGAACCTGGAGATGGGAGCATTTATCAGGGAGGATGATTGGCAGCCTCGTGCAGAGGAGATCTATGAGCTCTTCCCCGACCTGATCGATCGCAAGCATGACAAGGCAGGGTTTTTAAGCGGCGGCATGCGTCAGATGCTGGCAATAGGCAGGGCCCTGATGCTGAATCCCGAGCTCCTCCTCCTGGACGAGCCCTCAACAGGGCTGGCCCCTTTCCTGGTGGACCATATGTTTGAAAAGATTAAGGAACTGAATAAGCAGGGGGTTACGGTGTTGCTGGTGGAACAGAACACTCAGGTGCTGCAATGTTCCTATAAATCCTACATCATGGAAGGCGGCGAGAAGAAAGCAGAGGGCAGCTCGAAAGAGCTGTTAGCAGACAAAGAAATAGGAAAACTCTATCTAGGGAGGTAAAATGGTTGAGCTGATTGTTTACGGAATCGTTTTGGGCAGCATTATTGCCGTTGCCAGTATCGGACTTACCTTAATCTGGGGAATAACGGGTGTCTTTAACTGTGCTCACGGCGATCAAATGACCGTAGGTGCTTACGTGGCCCTGCTGTTTGTGGTGATGTTTTCAAAGATAAAAATATTTCAGGGGACTGTGGGCCCCTTTTCTTTTTCCTGGGGTGTGCTGCTGGCCTTTATCCCTGCAATCCTCTTTTCCGTGGGCCTGGCTATACTCATGGACAGGTGGGTTCTTAAGCCGCTGCGCAAGGCAGGGGTTCATCCCATTGTCGGTTTCATTGCCACCATTGGGGTGGCCTGGGTGCTACGCGGAATGGTCTATATCATCTGGGGGGCTGACTTTCACTTTTACGCCCAGGGTTTACGCCCCATGCTTTTTCTGCCGCTGGGTATAAAACTCAGGACAGATGAAATATTTATTGTATTGATTGCCCTGGCAGCGTCGGCCGCAGTGTACATCTTTATGCAAAAAGCAAAGATGGGCAAGGCCCTGCGGGCCCTCTCCGATAACCCTGATCTGGCCCGGGTTTCAGGTATTAGAACGGAACGAATGTTGGTATGGGCCTGGGGGATTGCAGGCGCTCTGATTGCGATTGCCGGCATTCTCTACGGCATCGAGACGCAATTGCGTCCTGAAATGGGCTGGATCTTTCTGATGTCCCTCTTTGCCGCGGTAATCCTGGGCGGGCAGGGGAGCATTATCGGCGCTCTTACCGGCGGATTGGTGCTGGGCATAGCCCAGCAGGTTTCCACGGCCTGGTTGGTCCCCACCTATAAACCGGCCGTGGCTTTCATCATTATGATCCTGGTTCTGCTTTTCAGACCCGTGGGAATTTTTGGAAAGAGGAGGGAATAATGGGTACAGCAATTGGCGGAATCTTAAGCTTTCTTATCTCATTTGCGGTCATGGCATCGATTTATGCAATTTTAACCATGGGGCTCAATGTACACTGGGGCCACACCGGGATGATAAATTTTGGTGTAGCCGGCTTTTTTTGTGTCGGGGCTTACGTAACTGCACTGGTTACCTCTCCCCTGCCTACAGGTGTGCTGGCTAATTATGTACACCAGGCCTTTGGCTTTAACGCCCCTTTTCTGGTAGGAGTTTTCGCAGCAGGCCTGGTCTGTGCCATTCTCGGGTTGTTGATAGGTATGCTAACCTTGAGGCTGGGTGAGGGATATCTGGCTATATCAACCATCGGTATTGCCGAGACCATCCGCATGTTTTTTAACAATGAGCGCTGGCTGGCCAATGGGCCCCAGGGGTTGGTCGGCCTTCCACAGCCACTGCACAATCTGGTGCCGCCCGCTTACTATAACTACGTCTATCTGGTAATCGTGCTTATCTTCCTGGCTGTAATCTACATCGCCCTGGAGAAGGGGATCCGCTCCCCCTGGGGCAGGGTTCTGCGGGCCATCAGGGAGGATGAGATCATGTCCGGAGCGGACGGCAAGAACGTTTTCTATTTCAAGCTTCAATCCCTGATGCTGGGGGCATTTATAATGGGAGTTGGGGGCGCCCTCTATGCCCATTTCTCGGCTGCTATCCAGCCCAGCGCTTTTGAACCCCTTTTCGGAACCTTTATTATCTGGGTAATGGTCACCCTGGGAGGCACGGGGAACAACAAAGGATCTATCGCCGGAGCCTTCATTGTATGGGCACTATGGTCGTGGAGTACCTTTGTAATCTTGAAAGTAGTACCCCCGGTTTTTCAAACCCGGGCCCCCTATATCAGATACGTGCTTATCGGCCTTCTTTTAATATTAATTTTGCTGAAAAAGCCCAAGGGTGTTATCAGTGAAGAGCGCCAGGTGTCCAAGTTTTAGGTTCATATTCCTTAAAAAAAGGCCGGTCACTCTGATGAGTGATCGGCCTTTTCTTTCTGTCTTCAGGAAGCAGTGCTATGGAGTCTCTAAACGAATCTTTTCTGTGTAAGGCTCTTTTTCAATATACTGCCAGACCTCGATCGGGGTCACCACGTCGCCGTTTTTATCAAAGTCCACTGAGCCGGCTGCGCCTTCATAGTTAATGGCCTTCCCTGCTTTGAGCAGTTCCAGAGCTTTCTTGATGCCGTCAACTCCGGCAACGACTACCTCACCCGGTGGATTTGCCACCTCACGGAGCATATCCCTGATGTTAATCGGGGTCATGTCTTTGCCCGCAGCATCGCAGGCTGCTGCTGCCAGAGCGGCAACAAAAATGCCGTCGTGGAAGTTCGACGTAAAGGGCTGGTCCGGCAGATTACCATGCATGGCCTTGTAAGCAGCTTCGAAATTATCCAATGAAGCGCCGGCCACGCTGCCGGGAGCGGTGCCTACGAAACCGGCCAGGTTTTTGGCTCCGAGCGCCTCGGGCATTTGTACGGACTTGGTGCCGTCGCAAAAGAGCAGATCGACATTTTTATTGTAGCCGGCTTCAAAAAACTCTTTCAGGTAGACGGTGGCCTGTCCAGGGTAGCCTAAAGCCAACATCACATCGGGCTCTGACTGCATAATTTTCTTGAGTTCGGCGACGTAGGTTGGCGCCGGCTTCTCATCGTGAGGAACCGATCCAACCAGCTTACCGCCGTGGCTCTCGAAGGATGCTTTGAACTCCTCCATCAAACCCTGGCCATAGGCATTGTTGACCCAAAATACTGCGGCCTTTTTATAGCCCTTATCAGCTGCCAGCTTGCCAAGGATAACACCCTGAAGGGCATCGGATGGACAGGTCCGGAAAAGGAAATCCTTGCCCTCATCCGCGGGGAGGACGCTCAATAGAGGAGAGGTGGAAGCATTGGAAATCTGGGCCACCTGTTTGGGGATGGACACGGTTTGCGCAATCGGCAGGGTGACACCGCTTGAAGCTGCTCCGATCAGCACCTTAACCCTCTCGATGTCCACCAGGGTACGGGCCGCTTCCACGCCGGGAATGGCGCTGGTTTCCGTGTCGCCGTATTTCAGCGCTATGGGGAAGCCCGCCTCTTCGAACTGTTTCTCGAGCATATCGCCTGCCTTTCTATAACCCTGTCCGAACTCGGCAAGAGGACCGGTCAGGGGAATCAAGCAACCAATCTTCACCGGAGGTTTTTCTTTGGCGCCTCCCGCCCAGATAAGAGAGGCTGAAAAAACAAGGATTACGATCATCGCAAACACAAGAAGCTTTTTTCTTTTTGGCATATTCTGCCTCCTTAAAGTTAATAGGGAATTCTTATAACTCAATCACGAACTTGTCAAGCAAAAATTTAGAGTAAAAACAGGATTATTCACTATTTATGGAAAAAAATTAATGAATGACTCTTTTTAAGCCCCGCTTCAGCGCATAGTCTATAATCTCATCGACTTCGTAACGAAAAACCCGGCGTTTAAGCTGCCGGTATTGGCCCGCCCGGTAGACGGGATGATATTGATCCATAATATTGAGATATGTCTGTGGTGATATCCGGTTTACGATAAAATCGATTACCTCCCTGGAATCAGCAATTTTATTGGGCAGCACCAGGTGGCGTATCAGCAGGCCCCTGCGGGCTATATTGCTCCCGTCCATAACCAGGTTGCCCACCTGACGGTGCATTTCAATTATAGACTCCCGGCAGCAGCGGGAATAGTTCTCTATTTTGGAATAAACTTCGCCATTCCGGTCGGATCCATACTTGAAATCAGGCATATAGATATCCACCAGGCCATCGAGTGCTTTGAGGAATTCCGGGTTCTCATAACCGCCGCAGTTATAGACAATTGGAATGGTCAGACCTTTGGAGCGGGCCTCCTTGACTACTTCAAAAATCTGCGGCGCCTGGTGGGTCGGCGAAACCAGGTTGATATTCTCGGCCCCCCTATCCTGCAGGGAGAACATTATCATGAGGAGTTTAGCCGCTGATATCTCTTTCCCCCGGTCAAGCTGGCTGATATCGAAATTCTGGCAGTAGACACAGGCCAGGTTACAGGCGGTAAAGAAGATCGTGCCCGAACCGCCTGAACCCACCAGCACTGCCTCTTCGCCGAAGTGGAGATTTGCGGCAGAGATCACTATGTCCGCGCCTGTGCGGCATTTCCCCCTTTCTCCGGCGTTTCTATTGACCCGGCAGAAATTAGGGCATATACAGCAGTTATCAAGGTATTCAGCCAGAGAAGCCATGGTTCTATTTAAGCCAGAAGTGGGACTTGAACCCGCGACCTGCTCATTACGAGTGAGCTGCTCTACCACTGAGCTATTCTGGCTCTCTAACTCCGGAGAGTATAAGAGCAAATTAAAAAAATCAAGTAAGGATTTTTCTGCTGCTCCGATAATAAAGGTTAGGGAGAACTTTGAGGAGGAAGTAATTGATAAGAGGTATATATACAGCGGCAAGCGGAATGGTTGCTCAAATGCACCGCATGGATTCCATTTCCAATAATCTGGCAAATGTTGGCCTTACCGGCTACAAACGGGATACCGCTATTCATAAAGCCTTTCCTGAGCTGCTGCTAAGACGCATGAATGATAACGGGGTTTATAAGTTCCCTCTGGGTTCGGTTGATACAACACCGATTGTGGGAACAGTGGGCACTGGTACGGAATTGAATGAGGTATTTACCGTATTCACCCAGGGAGGGCTGCAGCAGACGGAAAACCCCTTTGATCTGGCCCTGGAGGGAGAGGGTTTTTTTGCTGTAGATACTCCGGCAGGTGAACGCTATACAAGAAACGGTTCTTTTTTGATCAATGAACAGAGTTTTCTGGTAACAAAAAACGGCGAATTTGTACTTGGTGAAAATGGACCGATCAAGATTAAGAAGCACAATTTTGTTATTGATCAGGATGGCGTGATCTACCAGAATTCCACCTTTGCCGAAGATGATAGCCGCCTGGTCTCTCTTGAGGAAAATGAGTGGGAAAATCTGGAGCGGGTAGACCGCCTGCGGCTTGTTGATTTCCAGCGTAAACGCTATCTGAAAAAGGTTGGAAATTCTTTCTGGCGTTCGACTGAGGAATCCGGTGCTGCCGAGATAGCCGCTACGGGGAAACGTCCCCGCATACGCCAGGGGTTTTTAGAGGGTTCTAATGTTAATCCGGTAACCGAGATGGTGCGTATGATCGAAGTCCACCGGAGTTATGAAGCCAACCAGAAGCTTATCCAGAGCGAAGACAGTCTTCTGAGCAGGCTGATAAATGATGCGGTAAAGGTATAGCTTGTGAAGTTATATGCTGGAAAACTATAGGAGGTTTCTAAAAAAATGATGCGATCATTATGGACTGCAGCCTCGGGTATGACGGCTCAGCAGTTTAATATAGATACAATTTCTAATAACTTAGCTAATGTAAATACGACAGGCTTTAAAAAGAACCGTCCGGATTTTGAAGACCTGCTGTATCAGACCCTGCGGGTGGCCGGCACCCCGGCTACAGAGGTAACCCTGGTACCCACCGGTATCCAGGTGGGTCACGGTGTGCGCCCGGCAGCCACACAAAAGATTTTTATTCAGGGCTCGCTGCAGAACACTGGTAATGTGAGCGACCTGGCAATTGAAGGAGAGGGCTTTTTCCGGGTTCTTCTCTATGACGGCAGTTACGCCTATACCCGTGATGGTTCTTTCAAAATAGATGCCGAGGGGCAGGTGGTAAATTCGAATGGCTACCGCTTTCTGCCTGAGTTAATTCTGCCGGAGGGTTTTATTCGCGAAAGCCTTACTATTTCCCAGGATGGCCGGGTTACGGTAAAGGTAGCCGGTAATGATGATCCTATTGAGGTCGGGCAGATTGAGATCTACCGCTTTATTAATCCGACCGGACTTCAGGCGATTGGTGAGAATCTCTTCAAAGTTACCAATGCCACCGGTGAGGTAATAGCCGGGCGTCCGGGTTTTGACGGCATGGGTAAGATAATCCAGAAGTTCCTGGAGATGTCCAATGTATCCGTAGTTAATGAGATGGTGAATATGATTGTGGCGCAGCGCGCTTATGAGCTTAACTCCAAGGCTATCCAGACCACTGATTCCATGCTGGCTACCGCTAATTCGCTCAAGCGATGATTCGCTTTTTCTTTTCAATATTATTGCTTTTTTCAGCCTCTGCGCTTTCGGGTGTAGAGGTCTATCTTAAGCGGCTGGTACGGGTAGAAACGCCGGTGGTTAAATTGGCACAGATAGCCTCGGTTGTGGCCCGGGACCCTGCGGTAGGTGCTGAAATTGCCGGGATTGAGCTCGGCCCGGGGCCGGAACATATTACCCTGCTGCCGGTGCAGGAGATCAGGGCGCTTATTGAGCGTAAAATCGGCAGTGAGCTTTCTTTGATCGGCAGCAGAGTGGTTCTGCTGCCCGCTGATAGTATTCCGGAGGAAGAGCTCTGGTTTTACCGTGAGCTTGCCGCCTTTATAGAATCCTCTGATTACTACAAAGAGGGGAGAATGGAAATAGAGATACTCTCAGGAGCGGCAGATCCGGTTTTTCTTTCTGAGATCAATGCGCTTCCCGTGTTCTCTGAGCCCAATGTGCTCCCCGCACCTTCCACCGCGCTCCCCGCACAGCCGCTCTTTTTCCGTATGGCGCCTCCAGATAGCAATAACAGCTATCTCAGCGGCAAGCTGAAGATCTTATATCGGGAAGCAGCCTCTGTTCAGGAGAAGAGTATCCTGATCTGGGTTCATCACTTTATGCCTGTGGCCCATGGAGCTTATGAGCTGAAAGCCGGGGCAAAATTGCAGGATTACTTGCTTAAATATAAGGAGAGAGACATTTCTCTTTACTCAGGCGAACCCCTGGTCCAGGGAGAGTATGTAAAAGATTTCAAAATCCGGAGCAGGGTACAGAGGGATGCGCCGATAATGAAGAGAAACTTATCCGCCCTGCCCATGGTAAGGGCCGGGGATCCGGTTAAGATCCTTTTTAGGAAGAGAGGGATAATCATAACCATGGCAGGCAGGGCCCAGGCTTCCGGAACGCGGGGCAGCACCATTTATGTATCGCCTTTATCAACAGGCAAGCGCTTTTCAGCATTGGTAACAGGCGAAAAGGAGGTTGAGGTTGAGATTCCTTAAAGGTCAATTTAGGGCTCTTTTTTGTCTGCTACTTTTTTATATAATTTCAGCAGTTGCTGCTGCACCGGGGGTACGCTTAAAAGATATAGCCTATCTCTCCGGTGTGCGTAATAATCAGCTTCTGGGTATAGGCCTGGCAACCGGTCTTGCCGGCAAGGGGGATTCCTCTTCTTCGGTGTTATTGAAAAATTCCCTTGCCAACCTGGTTGCTAACCTGGGATTGGAGATCGATCAACGGGAAATCAAGAGCAGAAACTGTGCTGTAGTAGTAATTAGCTGCGAGATACCCCCCTTTATCAGACCCGGTGACCGGATAAATTTAACGGTATCCAGTATTGGTGATGCCCGCAGCCTGGAGGGAGGAGTGCTGCTGCAGTCACAACTTAAAGGAGCTAACGGCGTGGTTTATGCCCTGGCACAGGGGAATATTCTTACGCCACGGAACAGCGGCTCTGTTAAAACTGTTGGTTCCATCCCCCTGGGGGGCATTGTGGAAAAAGAGGTTCTATCCGACTTTCTCACTCAAGGCACGATCTCCCTGGTTCTAAGGAATCCTGATTTTATTACTGCTCACGGTGTTTCCGAGGCCATCAGCGGGGCTTTCCCCAATGTGAAGGTAAATCCGGTTGATGCTTCACTCATCGAGGTGCAGATCCCGGCCGAGCGCCGCAGTGACCCTGTAGCCTTTGTTGCTGAACTGGAGTCACTGACTGTGATCCCGGGATCTTCAGGCAAAGTGGTGATTGACGCGGCTTCAGGAATAATCATTATGGGTGAACAGGTACGCATTGGGCGTGTTGCTGTTTCCTATAAAAGGGTGCAGGTTTCGGTAGCTGGGAATTTTAATTTACAGGATGGGGAAGAGGCTGAAGAAAATTTTATTCTCGAGGAGACCTCAACGGTAGATGATCTTATTTCCGCTCTTGCTGAAGTTGGTTTAAAGACTGAGACTATAATCGGCATTTTAAAAGCCATCGACAGGGCCGGCGCTCTTTACGGTGAGCTGATAATCATGTAAGGGAGGATTGATGACCATTAATATCGATAGTTTATATTCCAGAAATTATGAATCACAGATTCCAGGACAGTTTAAAAATAGAGGGGCAGCCGGACGGAAAGCAGTCTCCGGGCTTTCCGGGCCTTCCGAAGGGAAAATAGATAAAGATAGTAAGCTCTTTCAGGCGTGTCAGGATTTTGAAGCTATATTCCTGAAACAGATGCTTAATGTAATGCGGAAAACAGTAAATAAGGGTGAGCTGCTGAATGGCGGCTTCGCTGAAGATGTGTTTGAAGATATGCTGTACGATGAATATGCCAAGAAAATGGCTAAAAATTCCCGGTTCGGACTCTCCGAGATGCTTTACCGGGAACTCTCACCCGGGCTATAAGGCTACTTTTCTGTAACATGAATCGGGGTATATGTATTAAAAAGTAGACATTATTAATGCAGATCGGCAGTAAGCTTATCACTGAAATGTAACTCCTTATACCATATATAATTAAAATATTTTATCTGAAATTACTGCTTGGCATTAAACTTGCTTATATATAATCAGGAGTTGATTATGGTCAGCAAGATAGAAAAAGGAAGCAACAGGCAGGATTCCTTATACACTTATTTCAATCAAATCAAGAAAATAGAGCTGCTTACCTATAACCAGGAACTGGAACTCTCCAGACTGATCCGGCAGGGCAATACAGAGGCGCGCCAGCGGCTGATTGAGGCCAATCTTCGCCTGGTGGTACGGATAGCAAAGGCCTACATGACCCCGGAATTTTCCCTCATGGATTTGATCCAGGAAGGTAATATGGGTCTTATTACGGCAGCCTCCAAATACGATTATCACAAAAAGGTGCGCTTCAGCACCTATGCCTCATGGTGGATCAAGCAATCTATAGCCCGCGCTCTTTCCAACAAACGCCGGGTAATTCGTTTGCCTCATCGAAAAGAAGAAAAATTGCGTAAGATCAATAAAACATACAACCAGTTGTGCCAGAAATTAATGCGTACGCCCACTGTAGCGGAAATTGCCGGGGAACTTGGTTTTAAAGAAGAGGAAGTAACTAAGATCATAAATGTGTCTAATTCGATAGTATCTCTAAATTGTTCAGCCAATGACGAAACTGGAACTTTGCAGGATTTGATAGAAGATAATTCATATAACCCGGATAGAGAGTTGATGGACAACAGCCTCAAAGAGGATACCCGGCGCTTCCTGGAGACGCTAATGGAAAAGGAGAAACAGATTCTGCTCTACCGTTTCTCCTTTTACGGAGGCAAGAAGTATACTCTTAAGAAAATCGGAGCGCGGCTGGGTATATCTCCTGAAACAGTGCGGCAGATCGAGATACGGGCCTTAAAGAAGCTGAGGAAAAACGCGGTTGATCTGAAGAACTATGTTTATAACTAAATAAGCAGTCCCTTGACCAAAGAATGGCAATAGCTAACATTGCCTCATGCAGCAAAAGCGCAAAAGCAGTAAAGCAAACAAAGTCAGCAAAGCGCGCACAGCGAGCAGAGCAGTTCTTCTGCTTTTTCTGATCACAGTAATGCTCATAATTATTCTCCTCCTCCTTCCACGCGCAGAAAAAAAGCCCGAGCCTGTTGAAGAGAGGGATCTTGCACCGGCTGCTCCCCCGGAAAAGCCTGTGGAATGGTCCTATATCTGCCTGGTAATCGATGATGCCGGTTATAACATGACTAATCTAAGCGAACTTTTAAAATTGTCGCCTGCCTTTACCGTATCTGTGCTTCCGGGACTCCCCATGAGTCGGGATGCCGTTAGGGAGGTGACGAAATCGGGCAAGGAGGTTATACTCCACTGCCCCATGGAAGCGCTCAGTGGTGAGGACCCCGGGCCCGGCGCTATTCTTTCAACTCACCCTGCTGAGGAGATTGATGCTATATTAAGCAGCAATTTTTCTTTTGTGCCCGGGGCCGCCGGCACAAATAATCATATGGGTTCTAAAGTTACCTCAGATCATAGAGTAATGGCTGAGGTCATGCTCTATTTGAAAAACCACAATAAATTTTTTCTGGACAGCAAAACCACAACCGATTCTGTTGCCCTGGAGGAGGCTCTTAAGCTGGGAGTGCCCTATTTAGTGAGAGATGTATTTCTTGACAATGATCCGCAACAAGAGGCAGTTAAGCAACAGTTCTTAAAGGGCATGGAAATAGCCGGCAGCCAGGGCTCAGCTATCTTGATCGGTCATGCGCAGAACCCGGCTGTGGCAGAGGTCCTGGCAAAGCTCTATCCGCTTCTGGCAAGGAGAAGCATCAAGATGATAACTCTAAGTAGATTACTTTCTTTAAAGGGGATTATGGCAAATGATAATTCTGGGGATTGAATCCTCCTGTGATGAGTGCGCCGCCGCCGTAGTTGAGAAGGGTAAAAAAATATTAAGCAATATAATATACTCGCAAGTTAAATACCATCAACCCTTTTACGGCGTGGTTCCTGAGATTGCATCACGCAAGCATCTGGAAACAATTGAACCGGTAGTGGCAGCCGCAATTTCTGATTCCGGTGTGGCTATGGAAGATCTTGATGGATTAGCCGTTACCTGCCGGCCGGGACTTATAGGTTCACTCCTGGTCGGGCTTTCCTATGTCAAGGGTCTGGCCATGTCGCTTAGGAAACCCTTTATCGGCATCGATCATATCCTGGCCCATCTTTATGCGGCCCATCTCGAGTATGATCTCACCTACCCACACTTAGGACTTTTAGTTTCAGGAGGTCATACCCTGATTGCCCTGGTGCACAGTTTTGAGAAATTTGAAGTACTGGGTACTACTATTGATGATGCCTGCGGTGAAGCCTTTGACAAAGTAGCCAAGTATTATGATCTCGGTTTTCCCGGCGGCGCAGCCATTGATCGCTTAGCAGTTAAAGGGGATGACCGGGCTTTCAATTTCCCGAAACCCTCATTACACAAGGGCGATCATCTCTTTGATGTCTCTTATTCAGGCTTGAAAACAGCAGTTGTAAACCAGTTGGATCAATTCTGGAACCGGGATTATGAAAAGAGCAAGGAAAATATTGCAGCTTCTTTCCAGAGAATGGCAATCGATATGCTGGTGGATCGTGTTCTCAAGGCTTCGTCAGCCACCGGTTTAAAGATGGTCGTAGCCGGCGGTGGAGTTGCAGCTAACAGTTATTTACGGAAACGTCTTTCGGAGGAAGAGGATTTAGAGGTAATATTTCCCTCTATGAAACTATGTACTGATAATGCGGCCATGATTGCCGGATTGGGATATCATTTTCTAAGCCAGGGCAGAGAGTCGGATTTGAAGCTGAACGCCCAGGCAAGGGTGCCCGGGTTCCGCCGGGGCTATCCATGAAATAAGTTCTTAGAAAATCGTATTACTCAGCTCAGACAGGTCATCATTATCTATCGGTAATCTCGGTGTGGATATTTGTGGTGTGGATATGAGTTTGCGGGCAATAAGATCGATGGATCGGGAAAACCGGGAGCCGGGCTCTGAGATGAAAAAGGGCCGGCGTTGTATTATGGAACGGTGGATGCGCTCTTCCCTGGGAATAAAACCGATATATTCCAATTCACAGCCCATATTCTTTCTGCTGATATTTCGAAGGTTCCTGCCGATTGCAAGACTCCGGAATGGTAATCAGAATGCCGGAAAAAGATAACAGGAAAAAGTCAATTATGTTATAAGTGCTGCCGGCGGAGAGATCAAGTATTATATAATCGGCCATTAATTTGCCTATGCCTCTGATTATCTTCTGTTTCATGAAGAAGGGCAGGTTGGCGGTGCCGGGTAGTAATGAATCTCCGGGAATGAAATAGAGTCTTTCTATTTCAGTCTCTACCAGCAGCGCCTCCAGGCTCTCTTCTTTTTTATATATAAAGCCGCCCAACCCTGAATATCTGTTCTTAATTCCCAGGCAGGTATGCAAATTTGAGCCGCCCAGGTCGAGGTCGATCAGGATAACGGTTTTTCCGCGGGCGGCAAGAGACACCCCCAAATTGGCAACAAATATTGATTTTCCTACTCCGCCTTTGCCACTGGCAACGGGCAATATTCTTGTCATGGGTATAAAGAATAGGTTATTGAGCTGATAATTTCAAGATTGTAAAATTAGTGCTTTGGCTCGACTTACCGGTTGCCGGAAAAAACTTGAAGGCTTTATCAACTTGACATAAAAAGCCGATGGATTTATCGTATATATAATTATATAATTAAAGTAAAGATATGCTAAAGTAAGGAAGTTTTATTGTTTAGGCACACATGCAGAAATATCATTATTATCTTTTTACTGATTATTATCAGCGAAGCTTCTCTTTACTCTGAGGAGGAAGCAAAGGATAGAGTCTGTATTCTGCTGCAGGCGAGTCTCTCTGAGACTGGAAAATGGGATCTCTTCCGGTACGTGATTACCGATGCCATGCGGGTAGAGCTCAATCTGGTTGATTTCAGTGTTATCCCGGTTAATGAATGGCAGGAAATAAAAAAGAGAGAGCAGTTCAGTGATACAGATCTGCTGCGTGGAGCCAATGCTGTCAGCCTGGGGCGAAGGCTTGGGGCTGACCTGGTAATCAGCGGTTTTGTCAGGGTTGATCGGGGCAGACTACTCTTCTCATTAAAGAGCTACGACACGGCAACGGGAAGGTTAACCGGAGCCGTAGTAAAAAGCGGCAGGGCCGGGCTCCATGTTTACACCCTGATAAATGAAGCGGCCGCGGAGTTAATCCCCGCGCTCAAAGAGGATATCAGACCTCTGCCACAGGAGGTAGTTACCATTCAAGAGGAGAGGGTGGTAAAGGATATTACCTATGAGGAAGAGTTCTCGGAAATGGGCAGGTTGATCCGGGTCACTCTTCTTGCCCGGGCAGAGGATGAAGGGGCCGAGATCCTGCTGGCCGGAGACCATCTGGCCGGCCGCATAACCAACGGCAAGCTCTCCTTTAATACTAAAGCCGATACCGAGCTGGTAATAGTGAACCGGAAAGAGGGATATCACCCGGATCGGCAAATTTTCAAGCTGGGAGACAGGGATAAACGTATTAAATTAAGACCGCTTATCCCCATTGCCAAGCGCGGCATGGAGCTTGAATATACCTCCATGCAGATGCTGGGGCTGGGCGCCGCTTACCGTTATTATATTAAACCTGATCAATTTTTAGTCAGGGCGGCCGACTATCTCTATCTGCAGTATCCCTTCCTGAACCCCAATGCCAGGCCCTTAGTGCATAACGATTTTATGCTCCAGGTCGGCCACTATGTTTTCTTTCCCCCCAGTTCCCGTTTCCGGGTTATGGTAAACACCGGTTTGGGCGCTATTATTACCCTCTTTACTGATTTCAGTTTGTATAGCAATATGGATAATCCCATTTTTACCGATTTTTACTGGAATGTCTTTGGTTTATGGCTGGAGGCGAATTTCAGCCACAGGTCATACTTCTACCGGATGGACATGAGGTATGCCCTGGGCTGGGGAAATAATCTGATAGGCACAGGTGATTTCTCCGGGGGTGGCCCGGTTTTGACGATTGGAGCGGTAACGAAATGGTAAAGAAAATATTAATTTTACTTACTTTCAGCCTGGCGCTGACAGGCTGTGCCTTTATTTTCGGCTCTCCCTTTCCTGCATACCTGCCCTTTGTGGAAGATATGGTGGACTTAAGCGATAGGGTTGGAAGTGTAGATTCCGACTGGCACGAGGTCTACAGGCTTCACCTGCTCAACAACTACCTTTTTCTAACCATAGAGGAGCAGAGGCTGATAATTCTGGACAGTAACCTGAATGTGCTGAAGGAGTATACCGGTAATTACGGCAGGCTGGGGGTATATAGCCCGACCGTTGGCCAATATTTTATTGGTGACGAATGGTATATTGATGATCCGCCTGATTTTACAGCTAATCCGCCGCCAAGCGGTTATAATTCCTGGGGGGTTGGTTATTATGATCCGCTAGGTGTTGTTGTATTTAATACCGACCCTTCCCTTGGTACATTGGATAGAAGTGGTGATGTCGGAGCAAATACCGTACCGATCACCCCGGGAATGAACCTGGAAGCCATCGCTTATGACGATCTCTCTGCCATGGGCTATCTATTTTTCCGGAATTGGGATGGTGATAATGATGAAGCGCAGGTAATAAGCAGCACAGATCTAGCCAACACAATGATACTACTGTCGCCGATCACTCTGGAAGGAGTAGATCATGACCCCGAGTTCCACTACACCCGTGACGGCTATGTAGTAACCACTCAGAGCAAATCCCAGCTCTTTGATCTGCTTTCAGGCGAAGAGAAAAAAGCCATATATGGCGGCAGGGTGGAACCATTTGCCAGCGCCTATGATATTGACGGCAATACCTTCTATTATTTTAACGGCGGTAATAAAACCCTATATCGCTGCAATACCTGGTGGTAGAGATGAATAAGAAAGCAGCGCTATTCGCTACATTATTTCTAGTTTTTTCAATCAGCCTCTTTGCCGATGGTGAAATTCTCATTCCCAGACGCTTATTTATCTTCTTTGAGAGCGGTGAAGAGCTGAACCAGAGGGAGCAGATCATGCTTGAAGAGAGCCTGGTCGCCAATCTGGCCGCAAAAACAGGGGTGATAATAGTAGAGGGCGTAGGAAGCGCGCAAAGCGCGCAAAGCGAGCAAAGCGAGCAAAGCGAGCCTCTGCCCCAATCTGTGGAGGAAAGGGGAGCCATAGCTTCCGAATACAAAGCTGACTGCTGGCTGCTGGTAAAGGTTCAGCCACAGGATAATCAACTCGATATTACAGCAAGTTTATTTGATATTTCCGGTGAAAACCTGCTATGGGAAAAGAGCTTCAATGGTTCAAATAGGCTTCAGGAGCTTGAGAGTGCTCTATGGCAGGAGCTGGTTGGAGCTGTCGAGGAATCCCTGCCGCCCCGGGCTCAGAGAATTGTTGTGGAAGAGATTATCAGGAAAGTGAGCGAGGTGCAGGTGGTTGAGAAGATCGTAGGGGTGCCCCTGACTATTGAGGCTCTCCCCGGCACCAGGATCAGCGGTCTTACCAAAGAGCAGCTCATTATTCCCGAAGAGGGCAGGGTGTCCCTTGAGGTGCCCGGGGGCGCAACCTACCAGGTAAGAGTAACCAGGAAAAAACACTATCCGGAGGAGCTGGGTTTTTTTGTAGATAAAGAACCTCTTACCGTGGCTGTTAAGCAGAATCCCGCCGCCCGTTTCGGCGCGGAGCTGCTTATGAATTTCGATAATTTTAGCGGGTTGGGATTATATTATTTTCCGGTGCGCGGTTTTCTTTTTACCGAGTTCAGGGGCGAAGCCTCTTTTTTCAGGATTCTGCCGCCCTTTGATGTTGATGAGTGGGACTGGGACTCCCGGAATATAATGCTGTCTCTGGATATTGGCTGCTATCTATTCCCTGCGGACTCCTTTTTTCGTTTAGCATTATCTGTTGGCGCTTTTGCACGCTTTTATTTCCCGCCGAATGGAACGGCTGAGCTGCACCCCTTTTTCCCCTATGGTCTCAATCTGGGAACCCTTTTTGAGTTCTCACGCAGCAGGAAGATACGCTTTTTCCTGGAAAACAGGATTAAGATATCCTTAAGGCAGTGGGACATGCCGGTAAGCGGTATCAACGGCGATGATCCCTACCGTAATATCATTATATTAAGCGATATTTTCGGTGATGTAACTTTTATCAGGGACCTCCTGGTAAAGTTAGGAGAGTTCAGATTAGGCTGGAGGATACAGCTATAGCCTGGTATCCTGCTGTTATCTTAGTAGTTTTGTCCCGGATATTTGCGGGGCGGCAATTATTGGCTGGGAGGAATTCATGTTTAATGTTGCAATAATCTATGCTCCGCAGGAGAGCGAACTTAAGGGGCTGGCTGAAATAATAAAAAATTCCTTTAATTCCAAAAGTTTCAAGGTAATCATTAAGAGCGCTTCCCAGGCTGGAATTCCGGACATTGCAGCTGCCGAAATCTTGATTCTGGCAGCTAATTCTTCCGGAAGTTCCCCGATTCATTCCGATTTTTCCGATATTCTGCGGGCGCTGAATGGTGTAAATCTGGCCGGCCGGCTGGCCGGTTTCTGCACGGTCAGCACTTCCGATACTCTGAAGGCTTTTAAAGAGGTGCTTAATGATTCGGAAGCAGTAATGGGCCCGGAGCTTTTTCTGTCAGCCAGGGACGCGAAAGAGCGTAAAGCGGAGATCAAAAACTGGATTGAAGAGCTGTCCGGTAAATTTAAGGAAATGACTGTAAAATATGGAATATGATCTTGATAAAGCCATTCGCAAGATACCTGATTTTCCAAAACCAGGGATCTTATTTTATGATATAACCGGCATACTTATACAACCCGAGGCCTTCCGTTTCTGCCTGGACAGGATGCTGGAGTTATTTCAGGGCAGAGATATTCAAGGCATAGCTGCCGTAGAGTCCAGGGGTTTTATCTTTGCCTCTCCTCTGGCCCTGGCAATGGAGCTGCCGCTCATTCTAATGCGCAAAAAGGGAAAACTGCCCGGAGAGACCCTGCAGATCAGCTTCAATCTGGAATATGGTGAAGATGTGCTGGAAATGCATAGAGATGATATTTCTACGGGGCAGAAGATACTGCTGGTTGACGATCTTATTGCCACCGGCGGAACCTTGAAGGCTGCCTGTTCCCTGCTGGAGATGAGGGGAGCCGAAGTAGCGGGTATTCTGGCAGTGGTGGGTCTTCCCTTTCTCAATTATCAGGAAATCCTCTCCGGTTATTCGATAACAACTCTGATCAATTACCAGAAGGAGTGACTCGTCTTTTCTGTGATATAGTTTTAAATACCGATACCATCAGGGAGGCAGCATGAGAAACAAAACTCTAATATTATTTATTTCCTTATTACTAATTCCCGGATGCTTTGCCTGGCCGGAACCGACAGGAGCTGCTTTGGAAGAGTGGGTAGAGATTGACCTGCTCGGCTACTGGGGAAGACTCTTCAACAGGTCTTCAGAGCTCGACATGGCCTTTCCAGGGGAATTCGGTAAATATGATATTGGTCACATTATTGACAAAGAAATTAAAACAGCCTGGGTTGAGGGTGTAAAGGGCGATGGTATAGGTGAATATATTTTTATTGCTACGCCTGAAGAGACCAGGACAATCAATTTGTATTCCGGCTACGGCCAAAACCTCTCTCTTTTTCATAAGAATAATCGCCCCAGGGAAATAGGCTTAAGCTATTTTCTGGGTGTTGAAGATGCCTTCGAGGGTCAATATTCTTCACACTATAAGGCCGTAAAATATGAAGATGAGTACATTATTACCCTGAAGGATTCGATTGCTTTACAACATTTCGACTTCCCTTTCAGGGATATGAAAAAATTGACTGCTTTCAAGAAAAGGTGCCTGGAAGATTTTAAAAACGCAGGTTACAGGAAAGATATGCCTGCTCCGCCTGAGCCGCCCCAGGTAAAATGGATTTTGAAAATTGAAATATTGGCTGTTTACAAGGGGAGTAAATGGGAGGATACCTGCATATCTGAAATATTTTTCAATGACCGCTATATAGGCAATTCGCATGATTATAAAAATACAGAAATAAAAAAAGTCTATGAGAGTAAGGATTATGATCAAATAATCATGGTCACAGGAAAGCATGGCCCTGTAACTCTATGCAAGGCTGATAATGAAGATACCGGTTTATCTATTAGCGAAATTTCAAAAGATAACCAGTGGCTCATCATTCTGAGCGAGACATGGAATCCAAATCTTTCACGCACTGAAACAGAGTACCTTGTTTTCAATACTTTCTTCGGGAAGGATATGAAAACGGAACTTGAAAAGGTTATAGGAAAAGAGATATGCGGACCTTTCTTCCTAAAATATAAGTATGATCTGCCTTCTTATGAAGATGATGAACTCTACATGGAGTTTGAGTACTCAGATGGTTCCGGTTCCGGAAAGATCGAACTGAAATAGAGCAGCAAAAAAAGGAACAGGCGGCCGGATTGACCTGTAATCCTTTTCAGGTTAAGGTAAAGTATGAGAAAAATTGTTTTACAGGCCCGGGATCTGGATGGTTATCTGAGCCCTGCAGATAAAGAAGTTATTAAGGCCATGGATGGCAAATATGAAGAAGCGTTAAGTGTCTGCTCGATCCTTTCCAAGGCAGAAGACGCAGACAGCATAAAGGCGGCGAAAGACAGATTGATTGCCCTGTATTCTGAAATGGGTGAAATGATGCAGGAGATCGCCCAAAAAGAGCCGCAGATACATGTATATTCTTTTGAAACCCCGCAGATAAGCCATGGTGAAGCCTCCCGGTTAATCGCTAAACTACGCAATACAGGCACTGAAAATCCGGAATTCGTATATTATACTCAACGGGCCTATGAACTGCTTTTTAATCTGGCTTTCGGAGGGGCGAATCACAAGAATAAAAATCATATATTTGTAAAAACACCTGTAGATATCCCTGTTCAGAATTACGCGGTGCATAAAATACCGGATATTGATGAAAGGGTGAATAACAGTGTTATGTGTGTTATGCTGCGGGCTGCTCTTCTGCCCTCGATGATCGTTTCCAAGGAAATTCAGGAATACTCTTCCAATAATTATGTTACTCCCTTTGCGCTTTTCCGGATTTCGCGGGATGACACCAAGAGCGAGCATAATATGGCCTATACTCTTGATCTGGATAAATCCTATTTTGATCTCGCTCTGCTCCAGGGAAAGGACCTGGTTTTTGCTGATCCCATGAATGCTACCGGGGGCAGCCTGGTTACAATTGTAAAGTATCTGAAGGAGCAGGGCATTAAACCCCGCTCAATAAAGTTTTTTAATGTTATCTCCGTTCTTAAGGGCTCTTTGAGAATTATCAGAGCACTGGAGAATGTCGAGGTATTCACCCTCTGGATGGATCCCTCATTAAACTCAAAGGCATATATTCTACCCGGTCTGGGAGACGCGGGAGACAGGATTAATGGTATGGACCGCAAAGAATACCCCCGGAATATGATCCAGTTGATCGCCGATTATGGCGCCGGTATCGCCTCTCTCTATCGTGCCCAGGTTAGAGAAATAGAAGATACTGTTCTGGGTAGATAGGTTTATGTTCCTATTCATGATATTTGCCATACCACTGAGTACCCTTTTTCTCTTTTCTCTACTTAAACCTGGTGAGGCGCTCTTTTTTTCCGCCAGCCCCGCGCCCGGTCTATCTTTTTTTCGCGGGATACTTTTTTTTATACCTGCTCTGATAGTCATTCTCTTTTTAAAAGGATTGCTGCCGATTTCTTACCGCTCATGGCGTCTCTACCTGTTTTATCTTTTTGAGTACCATCTGCTGGAGTTTGTTCTGGGAGTGGCCGGCTGCTTTTTGCTTATGCGACGTCACCATGAATTCATACCGGTTACTTTTTTCCTTGCCGGCTACTATAGCTCACTCAGCTTGTATGACTTGTTTAAACTTTCAACCGATCTTAATCTGCTGTCGCTCTTTCTGCTGCCGGCCATGCGCATTTTTTCTCTGCTCTTTGCAGCGGTGTTGTTTGGACACTATCAGGAGGGGTACGGATTAAGGCGTTTGCTCTTTCTGCTGCTCTTATTTTGCATACCGGTGGTTGGCGCACTGGTCACCTATTTCTATATGACCTTTTATCTTATCTATGCAGTTATACTTACGATTGTATGTTTTCTGGGAGCAATAGCCTTTCTCTTTGCCGGAAGAAAACTATATTTACTGTAGCTTTATTCTTTAACTATCAGACCCTCGCCAAGTATTTTAATCAGGGTATCAATATCAATTATGTATTCCGGTCCATTATTTTTACGGAAATCATTGTGATCATTGCTGAGCAGAAGAGTTATCGCCTGGTAAATTATTAAAGAAGAAGCAGTTATATCAAGGTTCTGGTGAAAAATGCCTTCTTCCAGTCCTTGCTCGATTATAGATCGTATTATGGCCAAGGCTTCAGCAAAAAGATCTTTGGAAATCCTGGATTTCAGCCAGCGGGGAAGAAGATCATTTCCCGGTTTGTAGAGGTCCCGAAAGAGCGGATAGGTGTCCAGGAACCAGCTATAGGTACGAACAAAGATATCAAGCTTCTCCATAGCACTGGTTGACTTCCTGGCTCTCTGGCTAAACTCGTACTGGAACTCATTGTAGGTATTAACCATAACCATCTTGAAGAGCTCTTCCTTGTTTTTAAAGTAATTATAGAAGGTGGGTTTGGAAATACCTATTTCATCGATCAGGTCAGATAGTGATGTCTTGCGGTACCAGTACTTATGAAAATAATCACGAGCCTTTTCAATTGTTCTCTCTTTTTTTTCTTCCACAATTTACTCTTTTTTACCAAAATTTCTGAGAGCTGGCTATTATACTGGTCTGCATGGTTCTAAGCTCTGTCGGCGCTGCCTAAAACCTCCCGGTTTTTGTGCATTACCATTTTAGTATGTTCTTCACGGGCAGGGCCCAGGTATTTCCGCGGATCAAATAATGCCGGATTTTCATGCATGATCTTACGGATAATTGCTGTTACCACCAGCCTGCCGTCGGAATCGATATTGATCTTGCATACTGCAGATTTAGCGGCTTTTCGCAGTTGATCTTCAGGCACTCCCACAGCTCCCGACATTTCCCCGCCGTATTTATTGATGGTCTGGACATACTCCTGGAGCACTGATGAGGCGCCGTGGAGCACAATAGGGAATCCGGGAATTCGTTTTTCAATCTCTTCCAGAATATCGAAACGCAGGGGCGGAACCTCTTCGCCCGGTTTGACCTTGAATTTAAAGGCCCCATGAGAGGTGCCTATGGAAATGGCCAGGCTGTCTACGCCGGTGCGCTTTACAAAATCCTCTACATCCGCAGGATCTGTATAACTTGAACTTTTATGGGATACTTCATCCTCTATTCCGGCAAGGACTCCGAGTTCTCCCTCTACCGTAACATCGTATTTATGCGCATATTCAACCACCTTTGCGGTAAGCTGGATATTATCCTCATAGGAGAGGGCTGAACCATCTATCATCACCGAAGAAAAGCCGTTTTCAATACATGACACGCACAATTCATAGCTGTCGCCATGGTCCAGGTGAAGAGCCACCGGTATGGGATGTTCAGAAGAGTTGACTATTTCCATAGCGCCCTGAGCCATGTAACGGAGAAGGGTTTCATTGGCATAGCTGCGCGCTCCTTTAGACAACTGGAGGATAACCGGAGAGCGTGTTTCCATGCAGCCGGTGATAATTGCCTGAAGCTGTTCCAGGTTATTGAAGTTATACGCGGGAATTGCATACCCCTCATGCATGGCTTTTTTAAACATTTCCCTGGTGTTGACCAGTCCGAGCTCACTATATCTGACCATATAAACTCCTTATTTGTCTGTATTATAAATACTCTTAATTTATAGTATTATGATGATATTACCGATTGTTGTCAAGCCGACGAGAGTAGGGAGCAAATTGAAAGCAGAGCCTGTACTTCTTGACCATCCGGAGAGCCGGTGGTAGCCTGTTAAGTGATGCTGAAAAGAAAGATCCTCTTTGTTCCCATTATTTTACTATTGATTTCCTGCCGGCCGGCAGGAGTGTTTGTCTTTTTTTCTGATCCCTATAACTGGCTGTACCTGCAGGAAAAGGGGCTGTCTACCGGAGAGCTGACCAAATTGGTAAAGGCAGAGGGATACACCCTTAAATTGGTGATAGCTGAAAACCCGGATCAGGCTGAAAAAGTATTGAGAGAAGCACTTCAAAACCATCAGCCGGCCATTGCAGTGGTTGCCTCGCTTTTCCCCATGGATCTACCCCTTTTAGCCGCTGACTTCCCGGATACTAACTTTATTCAACTTGACAGTCACGGTAGTTCCCCGAAACCGCAGAACCCTGGTAATGCTTCTGCAAATCTTATTGGTCATTCTTTTGATCGGCTGCCGGCCTTTTATCAGGCCGGTTATACGGCAGCCAGGCTGCTGGCAAATCCCCTTCTCTCTGAGAAGCACAATACTTCCGGGCCCGGCAGGGTAGGTGTTTTAGCGGCGGAATTAACTCCCGGGGGAAGAGAAGAAATCAGGGCTTTTAAAGAGGGGTTCCTGAAGCTGGCTGATCATTCACAGTTGTTGATTATAGAGATACCTGGTATAAATAACCGGGTAAAGGCCAAAGAGCATATTGATAATCTAAAGAATAAAGGGGTTGTTATCTACCTGCTTAAAAGCTATATTCTTAATTCATTCTTCCTCGATTATCTTGAGAATGAGAGCGGCCTGGCCATTGTTGAGGATTGGCAGGCTGCCGGAAGCTATTCGGAGAGGGTACTCTTTTCAATCGAGGATAATTATCGGCAGGCGCTAAAGACTATTCTGACCAATGATTTTTCGGATATGCTGCAAACAGAAACTGAGCTTATCTGGGGAGAGGCGTTGAATATTCCGGAAAGGCTGAAAAAGGAGCTTCAATTTGTCCGCTAATCCACCAAGACCCTCCTGGCTCCGTAAAGAGGTAAAGCTTTCTTCAGCTGTTTTAAAGACCAAGAAAAAGGTGGCTTCTCTTGGATTGACCACAGTCTGCGAATCTGCCCGCTGCCCCAATATTTCGGAATGTTTCAGTTCCGGTAATGCTACCTTTATGATCCTGGGCAATAGCTGTACCCGCAACTGCTCCTTCTGTGCAGTGGAGCATGGCCCGCCTGTTAATCCGGATGTTGATGAGGGCTCAAAGATCGCCGCTTTCATGAGCGAGCAGAATATTCATTTTGCCGTTATAACATCGGTAACCAGGGATGATCTGCCCGATCGGGGTGCGGCTCATTTTGCCAGGGTCGTGGAGGATATTAAAGGGAAGCTGCCCGGCGCGGGTATAGAATTGCTCGTACCTGATTTTAAGGGTTGTTTCAACTCAGTAGGTCGAGTGGCCTCTCTGTCAATTGAGGTTTTTGCCCATAACCTGGAAACCGTGGAGCGTCTTTACAGTGAAGTGCGGTATGGCGCTGATTACAGGTATTCGTTAAAGGTATTGGCTGAAGCAGCTGAAACCAGGAGAAAAGGAACCCTGCTGAAATCAGGTATAATGGTGGGACTCGGTGAAAACCTTCCGGAATTAGATCAACTTTTTACAGACCTGGTGCATGTGGGCGTGGAAATACTGACCATAGGCCAGTATTTGCAGCCATCCAGGAATAATCTTCCGGTAAAGCGTTATTATTCACCCGGGGAATTCCGGCAGCTTCAAAATAGAGCCCTGAACCATGGTCTTAAGCAGGTAATTGCCGCTCCTTATGTGCGCAGTTCCTATCTTGCCGAGCAGAATTATCAGTTATGCCTGGCTAAGAATTAAGTAAGATTTTAAGAATATAGAGTTAAAACTCTTCATACAGAGGCGTATTTGAAGAAAAATATTTGACAAAGGCAATCGATACTCATATAATTCGTACTAACTAAAGCAATTAGAAGGAGAAAGCGATGAAGCAGGGTAACAAAGCTTCCAGGTGCCTTCTGATATCTCTATTACTAGTAGCAGTGGTCTTTTCGGCATTTGCCGGTGAAAAGACTATAAGTCTTGTTTCAGAGGTAATTGAGCACTTTGATGACCCGCCTAACTATTCATGGAAACTCTTTCCCAGCAAATACGGCATCGATGGCTCGGGAAAAGAATTATGGGAAAAGCGGTATGTCGGTGCCTGGCCCAATGCAATTTTCAGAAGAGCGGAAGAAGATCCCAACCGAAAATCTTTAGGTATTCATGGAAGTTTTCTGCGGAAAGCCTACAATTACCTGGAGATTATCCCCGGCACTGGTGAAGGGGATGATTTTAATGCTGTACCGATCAAGTTCCCCGGCAGGATCCATCTAATAGATATGTGGGTCTGGGGTTCCAATCATAACTATTACCTTGAAGCGCATGTTCGTGATTATCGCGGTATGGATCATGTGCTGCCCCTGGGAGATCTCACTTTTGTCGGTTGGAAGAACCTCAGTGTGAATATACCTGCTGCTATTCCGCAGCAGCGCCCCTATCCGCCTATTTACCAGGGGCTGGTATTAACAAAACTGGTAATCTGGACCAGGCCGGAGGAAAAGGTAGATGATTTTTATATATACTTTGACCAGCTAAAGGTATTAACAGATCGTTTTGAAGAACGATTTGACGGCGATGAACTGGCTGAAGATGCTATGGTCAGCGAAATCTGGGGCCCGGAAACCAACTGATAGGAGAGTGAAGATGAAAAAAATAATCATTATTACTTTGAGTTTACTGCTTTTAATTACTTCCCTATCCTTTTCTCAGGAGGTAGGAGGACCTGATTCGGCAAGTATAGGAATAGATTCAGCTCAACAGAAACTGGTCGAAGTTTCGGTTACTAAATTTGAGGATGTAGCCTACTGGAAGAGCAGCATGCCTCTGGATGACGGCTTTATTCAGATCAGGAGGTTTGAAGGCGGTCCCCTGGCTAAGGAAGCAATTGCCGGGGAAGAGGAGAGCAATGTTCAGGAGCGGGACAAATACGTGTTAGGCACAAAAGTGCAGTATATCAAGCGGAATATGGGATCTTTTTGCGTATTTCCGGTAAAACCTCTGCCGATTGAAGGAATAACCAAGACCCTTTCAGTTTGGGTGGTGGGGCGAAATTATAATCACAATTTAAAAATCCTGATAAAGGATTATTTCGGCCGTGATCAGGAGCTTTCCATCGGTAAGCTTAATTTTATGGGCTGGAAAAAACTGACTGTAGCTGTTCCACCCAGAATAATTCAGAGTGAACACCACTTTTCCAATCTGAGAGGAATAAAGTTCATGGGATTCAGGGTGGAGAGTAACTTAGTGGAAAGCTATGGCAGTTATTATATCTACTTCGATGACCTGCGGGCTGTAACTGATATGTTTGATGAAGAATATCGCGATCAGGATGATATGGCAGACGGTTGGTGATCACTAATTTTTAAATAATCGGCTTCAAGCCCTCAGAGTTGACTTTGAGGGCTTTTCTTTTAATAGGGCAAAGCTTGAAGGAAAATCCTGTACGTGTTAGATTGAATTGATGAAACCGGAGCAGGAGCTTAAGAATATAAACAAGTTGATACGTCAATTTGAATCTGTCTACCGCAGCAGTTCAGATCCCTATCAACTCGATAGAGTGGGCAAGGAATTAAAACGGCTCAAAAAATATCGCGAAAAGCTCGAATCTTTTCATGTAATCGATAGTGAAGAGCTGCTTGAACAGCAGCTTCAAGATGAATTAGAGGACTTTTCTTATTTGCGTAATCTTATTGAACAGGATAAAAAAGATGAGGATGATCCGGAACTCGAATTACTCGGAAAGGAGCTCTTGCGTTTTTTGCTTTATCTAAATTTTTTTGAGAAGGAGCTTCTTACCTTCTTAAGTGAAAAAAGGCTCAAGCTGGATTTTAAACATTCAATAGAGCGGGACAGTTTCTACCATCGCTTTAGCAGTATTTCACGCCGGCTGAAGGATTTCAAGGAAGATGCTGCCCGCATTGACAGCTTTGAGGGTACCCATGAAAAGGAAATGCGGCAGCGCTCTTTTAAGAAGAGAAGGAATTTATTTCTTGACGGTGACCGGTTTTTCAGGAGCCTGGTGAAATTCTCCAAAGATCTTATTGAAGATCTGCAGGAGGACGGCTTGAAATGCTTAAACGGTAATGAGGTAATGGAATTTGATAAATTAGAGGTAAATAAATATCTTGAGGGTGTTAAAGTTAGAGATGCTTTGGTGAAATTAGGAGACTTTTGCAGGGAAGTAGTTCTATACCTTAACATTCCCCAGGTTAAAACTGAGGAGTAGAATAGAGTGCAGATTGATATTGAAGCCAACTCGACAATAGGTGAAAAATCGTTTTTTGACGGACGCTTCCTGGTAAAGGGAAGCATGCGGATCGATGGCAAGTTTGAAGGCAATATTTTGTTAGTAGATCAATTGCAGATCGGTCCAAATGCCAGAGTGCGAACTGAAATTAAAGCCACAAGTGTGGTTGTGGAGGGAGTTGTAATTGGAAACATTGCCGCTTCCCGCCGTATTCTTCTGCTGCCTACGGCCCGGATACTTGGCGATATCAAAACCCCTGAGTTGATTATTCAGGATGGTGTTGTCCTGGAGGGACGCTGTACCATCAGCCATGTTCAGATTGACAACACTAAAGAGTATATTGAGGCGCTTTATAAAGCCGACGATTCTTAAATGAAGGATCTTTTTCAATTCCTAAAGAGTGTTTACTTTTTCCAGGATTTAAGCGATTCGGATATTAATAAGATAAAAAAAACATGTCACGAAATCTGTTATCAGAAAGGTGAGATAATATTTAAAGAGGGCAGCCCGGCCGATAAATTCTATATCGTACTTGAAGGCGCTGTTGAAGTCTGGAAGGATTATAGCGATCTGCAAAAGGATCTGCTTGCAGTGCATGGCCGGGGCCATCTTTTTGGGGAGATGGCCTTGATTGATGAGCTTCCCAGAAGCGCAACTTTGGTTGCCAAAGAGTTTTCCAGGCTGGCATATATAGATCAGCCTGACTTTCAGCGGATATTCCAGGAGAATCCTGGAATAGCCCGTTCAATTATGAGATCAGTATCTTCTATGATCCGCCGCAGCAATAGTTTATTTGTAGAGGGCTTGAGAAAGCGCAACCTGGAACTGGAAGCGGCCAATAAAGAGCTGCACGAGGCTCAGGAGGAACTGCTGCGGATCGAGCGTTTATCTAACCTGGGCAAATTTGCTTCGCTTATTCTTCATGATATCAGAAACCCGATTTCAGTCCTGCGTACCCTGGCGGAGATGATCCTGCGGCACAGCGGCAGCAGCGAGCTGGTGGAAAAAAATGTTCACCGCATTATTTACCAGGCTGATCAGATGAATAATTTAGTAAGTGAGCTGTTGGATTACTCGCGCGGCGATATCCGGCTTAATATGGCTATTGTTGATATAAAAGAGTTTTTTGATCGCCTGGTTAAGGCTATTACTGACAGTTTTAAAGCCCGGAATATTGATATTGTTACTGAAATCGCTTTTTCCGGCCCGGTGATAATGGATAATCATCGTATGTTCAGGGTTTTTCTGAACCTGGCGGATAATGCCCGTAAAGCCATGTTGAAGGGGGGTGTTTTTACTATAAAAGCCGAACGTAAGGAACAATGCCTTGTCATTAAGGTAAGCGATAACGGGGTGGGAATGCCTCCGGGTATTCAGGAAAAAATCTTTGAGCCATTCTTTTCGCATGCGGACAGCGGCGGAACCGGTCTTGGTATGTCAATTGTAAAGAGCATTGTTGACGCTCATCAGGGAAGCCTGTTGGTGCATAGTGAACAGTTTAAAGGAACCACCTTCACCATTACTCTACCGCTTTTAGCTTGATTGACACATCCGCCTGATCAGTCTACCTTTCCTGGCAAGTCGGCATGTGCCAGTAAGCAATCTCCAGATGGCTTGACAATTTCAGCTCCTTTTAGTAGATTACTGGCCATAAAGCATTTCCCGGTTGTGTAATTGGTAGCACGCAAGACTCTGGATCTTGTCGTGGGGGTTCAAGTCCTCCCCGGGAAGAAAGCACGGCCCCTTCGTCTATCGGCTAGGACGGGAGATTCTCATTCTTCAAAGAGGGGTTCGACTCCCCTAGGGGCTATTGAGGTAGGTAGAAATCTAAAGGACTTAAGGGGTGATTGTAGAGCTACAATCACCTCTTTGTTTTTCGGCTGGTGTTTCTCAAGGCCGTTGTCGCCTTAACTGATCCCATTCTGCAGAACATAGTTGTTGAAATAATACTCTATGCTGTCTACTAAGGCCTGCCACGATGCTTCAACAATATTCTCTGAAACACCGACTGTACCCCAGCTTCTCTGCCCGTCAAAGCTGGTAATAAAGACCCTGACCCTGGCTGCTGCGGCTCTCTCCGGATCGAGCACCCTTACCGCATAGTCTGAAAGCTTTATGTGCGAAAGAAAGGGGTGGTGGGGTGACAGTGCATCCCGCAGCGAGCCGTCCAGGGCTTCAACAGGTCCCAGACCCACTGCGGCGCCCATTACCTCTTTGTTAATCGGGGTGCCGTCAGCTCCGGTAATCTTTAGAAATAGTTTGCTCACCGTTTTTGCCGGTGATGAGCCGCTCTTAAAGGACTCCAGGTGGTAGTTCTGCAGCTCCAGCAGCGGTGTGTAACGGTTAAGGGTCCTGCGGATAATCAGGTCAAAGGAGGCTTCAGCCGCTTCATATTCATAACCTTGCTCTTCAAGATGTTTAAGCTCTTTTACCAATTTTTTGACTTCGCTGGATGATTTGTCGAAGTCCCCATATTTGGACAGCTTCTTGACAATGGTGGATTTTCCCGCAAGCTCAGAGAGCAGTATCCTTCGCTCATTACCAACGGTTTCACTGGGAATATGTTCCATTAGATATGCGGCCTTGGATAGAACATCGGCATGCTGTCCAGCTTTATGGCTGAACGCGGCTTTGCCTACATAGGGCTGGCGTTTATCCGGTATGATATTTGCCTTTTCAAACATGAAGCGTGACAGAGCTGTCAGATGTTTCAACTGGGCGCACACATGAGCCTCTCTCTTCAATTTGAGGCAGAGATTGGGTATGAGTACACAGAGGTTGGCATTGCCTGCGCGTTCACCCCAGCCGTTAACCGTGCCCTGAACATGAATGGCGCCGGCATGGATGGCTGCCAGGCTGTTGGCAACGGCGGTGCCGCAGTCATTGTGAAAGTGAGCGCCCAGGGGCTTAAGCTTCTCTTTGCTTAAGTCAGCCATTATGGCGGTTACTTCACCGGGAAGGGTGCCGCCATTGGTATCGCAGAGCACTAAAACGGTGGCGCCGGCTTCAGTTCCGGCTTTCAGGACCTGGATAGCATATTCAGGGTCATCTTTATAACCGTCAAAGAAGTGTTCCAGGTCGAAGATTACCTCCCGGCCTGCTTTGCTTAAGGTGGTAATGGAGTCATAGATCATATTGAGGTTTTCCTGAAGAGAGGTGTGCAGAACCAATTCCACATGAGCCTTCCAGCTCTTGCCTACCACAGTAACAGCAGGTGTTTCCGCCTGCAGCAGGGCATCAATATTGGGATCATTCTCCGCCTTTATATTGGGCTGTCGCGTTGAGCCGAAAGCCGTAATTTTGGCGTGTTTGAAACTCTCCTGCTTTAAACGATCAAAGAACTCAGCCTCTTTTTTATTAGCCAGGGGGAACCCCCCCTCAATATAGTCGATTCCAAGTTCATCAAGCTCTCTGGCAATCTGCAATTTATCTGCCAGGGTAAAATTAATTCCCGTTCCCTGCATACCATCCCGCAGGGTAGTATCGTAGATTATTATTTCTTTCATTATTTACCTCGCACTCAGATAGGAGAGCCAGCCCCCCTGTGAAATAATTGCCTGCATGAATGGCGGAAAAGGAGAGATGGTTATTATTTCTCCGGATGGCAGGGTAATCGCCCCTTCTTCCAGGTTTATCTTAAGCTTTTCACCCTCCTTAACACGGTTAACCAGACCGGGACACTCAACTATGGGCAGCCCGATATTTATGGCATTTCTAAAGAATATACGGGCAAAGGAAGCGGCTGCCACACAGGCAATGCCCGCCTCTTTTATGGAAATGGGGGCGTGCTCACGTGAAGAGCCGCAGCCGAAGTTGTTGCCCGCCACCATAATACTACCGGGCTCCACATTTTGCGCGAAACCGGGCCTGGCGTCCTCCATACAGTATTTAGCCAAAACTTTCGGATCGGAGGTATTGAGGTAGCGCGCCGGAATAATTTCATCGGTGTTAATGTCATTACCGAAAATATATACTCTGCCTTGATAGATCACCTAATTGCTCCTTTCATTTCCATCTATAACCGCCCGGGGAGTGGTAATGACGCCGGTTACTGCGGTTGCCGCAGCTGTGGCCGGTGAAGCCAGGTAAACTTCACTCTCCCGGTGGCCCATTCTGCCGACAAAATTCCTGTTGGTAGTGGCAACGCAGCGCTCGCCGGCTGCCAATATACCCATGTGGCCGCCCAGGCAGGGACCACAGGTCGGTGGTGAGATAACCGCGCCTGCATCAAGGAAGATGGTGAATAGACCCTCATCCATTGCCTGCCGGTAGATCTTGACTGTTGCCGGAAGTATTATACAGCGAACACCTTTACCGATTTTCTTTCCCTTCATTACCTTTGCCGCTTCCCGCAGGTCTTCGATCCGCCCATTCGTACAGCTGCCGATTACTACCTGGTCAATAGAGATGCCTTGGGCCTCTTCAACGCTGCGGGTATTCTCCGGCAGATTGGGCAAAGCAATCTGGGGTGGCAATCCATCCACATCGAGCTCTATAACGCGCTCATAGCGAGCATCTTCATCGGCCTTCAGTATTTCGAAATCAGGATTATTGCCTGCCGGAGTATCCTTAAGAAAGTCTTTTACCTTTTGATCGGCTGAGAATATTCCATTTTTGGCCCCGGCCTCTATTGCCATGTTGGCCATGGTCAGGCGGCCTTCCACTGAGAGATCATCAATAGCCGGACCGCTGAACTCTATAGCTTTGTAGGTTGCTCCTGATACGGAAAGTTTGCCGATCAGGTAAAGGATAAGGTCTTTGCCGGTGGTCCAGGGATCGGGCTTGCCTTTAAAAACAACCTTTATTGAGGCCGGTATTTTGAACCAGGCTTTGCCTGTTAAGAAGAAGCCGGCCAGATCAGTGGAACCTACACCGGTGGCGAAAGCGCCCAGAGCGCCGTAAGTGCAGGTATGGGAATCCGCGCCGATAATCAGCATTCCCGGACGTACAACCCCGATTTCGGGGAGCAGGGCGTGTTCCACTCCTACCTCTCCCTGTTCAAAAAAATGCACACCAGGCTGCTCACCGGCAAATTCACGCAAGATTTTCACCTGCTCGGCAGAGAGAATATCTTTATTCGGGGTAAAGTGATCGGGCACCAGGTAGACCCTTTCCGGGTACTTGACCCTGGCGCCGCCGGCTTTGCGGAATTCGGCAATTGCCATGGGTGCGGTGATATCATTACCGAGCCCCAGGTCGGGCTCCAGCTCAACAAAATCGCCCGGGATTACCCTTTCAACTCGGGCTTTTGCTGCCAGTATTTTTTCAGTAAGGGTCATGCCCCGGCTATTTTCAGACATTAGCCACCGCCTTATACCGGTTCAGGGCACTCACATAGGCTTTTGCGCTGGCCTCCAGGATATCAGTGGAGGAGCCGCGGCCGATTATCTTTTTTTCATCAATCTTCAGAGTAACCGCCACCTCGCCCAGGGCTCCGCGGCCCGGGGTCACAGCCTGGACTGTATATTCCAGCAGCGTTGTTTTAATTCCCACGGCGCGGTCAATGGCATTGAAGATGGCATCGACCGGGCCATCCCCGGTAGCTGCTTCTTCAAATAATTTTTCTGCTTTTTTAATGCGCACAGTGGCTGTGGGCACTGATAAGTTGCCTGACTGGATGTTAAAGTAATCCAGTATATAGGTTTGAGATTCGTGTCCCAGTTCATCACTTACAATTACAAAAAGATCCTCATCAAAGACCTCTTTCTTGCGGTCGGCAATCTGTAGAAAGCGCTGATATGCTTTCTTAAGATCATCCTTATCCAGGGTCAGTCCCAGTTCAGTGAGCCGCTTGCTGAAACCATGCATACCTGAATGCCTGCCTAACACGAGTTTATTTGAATCCCGTCCCACTGCCTCGGGAGTCATAATTTCATAAGTGCTTCTATGTTTAAGTACGCCGTCCTGATGGATGCCGGCTTCATGGGCAAAGGCGTTATCCCCGATAATCGGTTTGTTTCTGGGAATGGGGAAGGCAATTATATTGGAAAGTAAACGAGAGGTGTTGTATATCTGCGTGCTGTCGATACCGGTGGTATAGGGGAGGAAATCGTTGCGCACAGACAGCGCCATAACCAGCTCTTCTAACGCCGCATTTCCGGCCCTTTCACCGATGCCGTTAATTGTAACCTCTACCTGGCGGGCTCCCGCCTGAATAGCGGCCAGTGAATTGGCAAGCGCTACCCCCAGGTCATTATGGCAATGTACAGAGATTACGGCTTTATCAATATTGGGAACACCCTCTCTTATGGCCTTAATAAGAGCGCCGAATTCATCAGGAATGGCATAGCCTACCGTATCCGGAATATTGAGAATAGTGGCGCCCGCATCGATTACCTTTTCCAGTATGCGGCAGAGAAAAGCAAGCTCGCTTCTGGTGCCGTCTTCCGGAGAAAATTCCACTTCGGGAGCCAGGTTACGGGCATACTTGACCGCTTTTACAGCCATATCTATAACATCATCGGGCTCCATCTGCAGTTTGTACTTCATGTGTATCGGCGAAGTGGCGATAAAGGTATGCAAACGTTGGTTCTCCGCATTCCGGGTGGACTGGTATGCGTCATCGATATCCTTTTCAACACACCTGGCCAGGGCGGCAATAGTCACGCCCTTGACCTTTTGCGAGATCAGCTCACAGGCCTGGAACTGATGAGGTGAGGACACGGGAAACCCGGCTTCAATAACGTCAACCCCCATACGGGCCAGCTGCACGGCAATCTCGTACTTGCCTTCAATGGACATTGAAGCTCCGGGGGACTGTTCACCGTCCCTTAAGGTTGTATCAAGAACAGTAATTTTTTCCATAATTATTTCCCTCCATTCTTTCCTGATTTTTTACCACGCTCTAAAGAGATTAAGCCGCTGCGGGCGATCTCCAGAACATTATAAGGCTGCAGTATGGCGGCAAAATCGTCTATCTTTTCCGACGATCCGCTTAGCTCGAGTATCATGGTTTCACAGCCAACATCCATGACTTTGGCGCGGAATACGTCAGCCACCTGGAATATCTCTCCTCTTTGCCGGGGATTCGCCTTTAACTTAATAAGAGCAAGCTCCCGGTGGAGAGAAGATAGATATGTCAGGTCAGTGATCTTAATAACATCAATCAATTTATTAAGCTGTTTTTTAATCTGGGTGATGATATTGTCATCCCCCTGGCTGACCAGGGTAATCCTGGTAATTGAGGGATCCATTGTGGGTCCGGCCGTAATACTGTCCAGATTGTAGCCCCTTCCTGAAAATAAACCGGCTATCCTGGATAAGACGCCTTGATGGTTCTCTACTAAAAGAGAAAATACATGGGTCATTTAAGATCCTCCTTGCTGAAAATCATCTCATTTATTCCCGCTCCCGGGGGTACCATGGGCCATACATTGGCCTCCTTTTCAATAAGGAAATCGATAAATACCGGCTTTTTAGTAGATTTTGCCGCCTCTTCCAGGGCGGGGATTACTTCACTGCGGTTTTTAACCCGCAGGCCGATGGCATTATAGGCTTCGGCGAGTTTAACAAAATCAGGTATATAGGCGGGACAATCCTTTCCCGGTTCATCGTAGTTATCCGGGTAGTCATTCGGTTGGCCGAGGCAGGTGGAGGAATAGCGCCCATCACAGAAGAGTTCCTGCCACTGGCGCACCATACCCAGGTAGCTGTTGTTCAGTATTGCAACTATAACGGGCAGCTCTTCAATAACCGCGGTGGCCAATTCCTGGATATTCATCTGGATGGAGCCGTCTCCGGCTATGTCGATTACCTTCTTGTTCCGGTTCCCTATTTGAGCGCCGATGGCCGCCGGGAAACCATATCCCATAGTGCCCAGTCCACCTGATGTGAGGAAGGTTCGGGGGTGCTTGAAATCATAGTATAGAGCAGCCCACATCTGGTTTTGCCCGACTTCCGTGGTTATAATCGCTTCAGGAAATACCCGGTTAATTGCCTGGATTACGCCCTGTGGGGTCAGCCGTTTGCCCTCATGGTCGCTATCCAGGGGATGCTCAATTTTCCAATCCTCTATCTGACGAAGCCAGTTTTTTATATCAACAGCTTTTAAATGGGGATATAAACTCTTCAGAATATTATCAGCATCGCCTACTATTGGAATTTCAACCGGTACATTGCGGGCAATTGCTGCAGGATCGATATCAATGTGGATTATGCGGGCATGGGGGGCAAACTTGGCAAGGTCACCAGTGGCGCGGTCGTCAAAGCGGGCGCCTATGGCAAAGAGCAGGTCGCAGTTGGTAACCGCCATGTTGGCTACATAGGTGCCGTGCATACCGAGCATCCCCAGGTTTTCTTTATTCTTCCGCGGCAGGACACCGATGCCCATTAAGGATGTTACGGTGGGTACTCCGGTTTTCTCAACAATCCGGCGAAAGATATCTGAGGCTCCGGCTATATTGATGCCGCCGCCGATATAGAAGAGCGGCTGCTTTGCCTTTCTCAGAGCTGCGGCTGCTTTTTTAATCTGCCCGGGATGTCCCGTAATTACCGGGTTATAGCCGCGGATAGTGACCTGATCAGGATAATCATACTCCTCCAGCCCCAGAAAAATATCCTTGGGCAGATCTATTAATACCGGACCCGGCTTGCCGGTTGAAGCCAGGGTGAAGGCCTCTTTGATAATACGGGAAAGATCCCTTCTGTCAGTTACCAGGTAATTATGTTTGGTTACCGGTCTGGACAAGCCTACTGTATCAGCCTCCTGAAAAGCGTCGTTACCGATCATACTGCTGGGCACCTGTCCTGTGAAGCAGACTAAAGGCACCGAGTCGAAATTAGCGGTTGCCAGACCGGTGATTGTATTGGTGGCTCCGGGACCGCTGGTAGCAATGCAGACCCCGGTTTTTCCGGTTGAGCGGGCATAACCATCTGCCGCATGCACCGCACCCTGTTCGTGGCGGGTAAGCACTACGTGAATTCGCGGTTCTGCATAGAGAGCGTCAAACAGGGGAATCACAACCCCACCGGGAAAGCCGAATAATATATCGACTTTTTCCCGGCGAAGGGCTTTTACCAATAGTTCGGCTCCTGATATTTTCATGGCTTACTCCTTGTTATTTAATCTACACAACGTCCCAGAATTTTTGGCTATCCCCAAAAAAAAGGCCGTTCTCCCGGAAGGAGAACGGCCTGAAGACAACCCTTATTAGGCTGCAGCCCGGCTAACCTCCCGTTACTATCGGGGTAACCCCGATAATGATCAGGCTGATAATAATTAGTGCCAGGGGAAGGGTAAGTAAAAGGCTGTAACCGCTTATGCAATTCATTTCTATCTATTTTCACCATGTATGGAGCTTTGTCAATACGAAAGAGAGTGTTTTTTTATTTTTTAGCTGAAACTTGTTGGCGATCCAATAGATCACTGATGCTTGCAGGGTTTTCCTGAAAAGCGATAAATTTATTGATACGTCTAAAGACTTCCTGGTTCTCTATAAAGACATCGACAATATCAGGATCAAAGTGGGTGCCCCTTTCTGATTTAATAATTTCTACAGCCTCTTTATGTGGCAAGGCTTGCTTGTAAGACCTATCGCTGGTAAGGGCGTCGTAAACATCTGCCAGGGCTACGATGCGGGCTGAGAGAGGTATGGCTTTGCCTTTGAGCCCCTTGGGGTAGCCGTTGCCGTTCCAGTGTTCATGGTGGTAATAGGCTATTTCCTTGCCTATTGTAAGAAAAGACTCCTTTGTCATATGGCTATCCGCTTCACTCAGGGCATCGCCTCCGAAATTGGTGTGATCCTTTATGCGATCAAACTCATCAGGATCCAGCTTGCCTGGTTTGGCAAGAAT
Source organism: Spirochaetales bacterium (assembly GCA_030604195.1). Classification (GTDB taxonomy): domain Bacteria; phylum Spirochaetota; class Spirochaetia; order SZUA-6; family DRHE01; genus DRHE01. Next base: position 48,909 of record JAUVWI010000001.1, on the reverse strand, counting down.
AGAATCCTCTATACCGACCTTGCCCACATCATGGAGTATGGAAGAGAGGCAGAGATCTTCAATGTACTCATCGCTGATATAATTGCGGTATTGAGGAAGCTCGGCCAGAGCTGTGGCCACCACCCTGGTGTATTCCCTGATACGCTCCAGATGTTTGCCGGTATTCTTATCACGGTATTCAGTCAGGCGGGCGAACCCCAGAATAGCCGCAGATTGGGTCTGTTTAAGCTGATCAAAAGATTCGGCAAGCTTCCGCTCCAGTCTTATCCGTTCAGTAAGATCTTTTTCCATAATTGAGTAGGCAATAGTCTCTCCCTCTGAATTGATAAGGGCAGAGTAGGAGGCAAAGGTAAAACGGATAGTTGAATCTTTGCACTGTCTGGGCACATCAGTTTCCATATAGCGGCCATTGTTTTCATTTACCAGCTTGATAATCGATTCTATTGACCGGTGCTTTTTATCCGGGCGGGTAGTTTCATCAAAATCTTTGCCTACCACCTCTTCCCATTTATAGCCGTAAAACTTTTCAGCAGCGTAGTTCCAGTTTAAAATATTACCTAATGGATCCACAATAATCATTGATGAAAGAATGGAGCCCAGAAGCATCAGGTAATTGCGCTCTGATATATGCAGTCTCTGCTCCAGGTTATGAACGTAGCTGACATCTCTTAAATGGGTGCAGTAACCTATTGCCACTCCATCTTCATTCTCAATAAGCCAGGATGAATCCAGCACCCTTCTAACTTCTTTATATGCGGTAAAGAGGTGGGTTTCCAGGTTGTAAATTGATTTTGCCTCCAGCAGACGAATGATCTTATCTTCCAGCTCATCCTGGTTAACGTAAAAAGAGTCAATATCCTCCATATTTTCAATACCTCCAGTGAGATGGAGAAGTTTGAGAAAGGCCGGGTTGCAGGAGAGGATTTTTCCCTTAATGTCTGCTGTATAGAGGGGATCACCAAGGTTGTTGAAGATAAGCTCATATTTTTCTTTAGAAAAAAACTTCTCTTCCGGTACCAGTTGGTAGGGATTGACCCGCAGCAGGAAGTATCGACCTAAAACGTTTTCTACAGGGTAACTTTCCAGCAGAAAGGTGTGTGAAACCCCTTTTCGATCAGCCACCTTAATGGTTAGATTGCTCTCTTTACCATTTTCTGGCTGTATGGTGCGCAGCAGATCCTTTTCCTGTGAAAAGATATCAATTGAACGAAGGCCCATCATGCGTAGAAAAACTTCATTAAAGAAAATGATTTCTTTTTTGGGGTTTAGAATGAGGAAACCGTCTGAGGTTTCCTCAATAACCTTGATCATGAGCTCGTTGAAGAAATCCATATTTGTCGGCTAATAGATTAGCGGAACAACTCCTTGATCTCTTTTTTATAGATTTCGCTGATTACATTACGCCTCATTTTCAGGGAGTGGGTCAGCTCTCTGCCGACCTCAAAGGGTTTGGCCATCACCTTCAAGCGGAAGATCCTTTCGAAGCGTTTGAACCCTTTGCGTACGTTTACCACTGACTCTATCTCTTCCTCCAGCAGCTCTATTATCTCCGGCGTGTCTGCGAGGTCTTCTTTGGCCAGGTAGGGTATGTTGAAGCTGGCCGCATATTGTTCCAGATTCTCCAGGGAGGGAACTACTAAAGCAGCTAAAAATTTCTGGTCCTGTCCCACAACCATTACCTGATCCACATATTCGGACTGCCTGATTGCCTGTTCAATAGATTCAGGTTCGATATTTTCACCGCCCAGAAGAACAATAGTGTCTTTTGCCCTGCCGGTAATGGCAATTTCATTGTTATGGGTAAGTATTGCGAGGTCTCCGGTATTCAGCCAGCCATCTTCAGAGAGCACTTTTGCGGTTTCTTCCGGGTTATGGTAATAGCCGCTCATTACCTGTTCACCGCGCACGTAGAGCACTCCCATTTCTCCAGGCTGCAGTAAGGTGTTATGTTCATCCATGACCCTGACTTCGGTGCCGCGAAATGGCGGGCCCACGGTGCCGGGAACCGGCGCTTTCTGAATGCGTGCAGATATTACGGGCGCTGTTTCGGTAAGACCATAGCCTTCAAGCACCAGAATACCGATAGCGCTGTAGAACTTGTCCACCTGCGGCGGCAGCGCTCCTCCTCCGGATATTCCGGCTACAAATTTACCGCCGAGTTTTTTCTTTATCTTGCTGAAAACCAGTAGAGCGCCAAGCAGCTTAAGGGGAGTAAGCAGGATGAGGGGGATTATACTGATGGTAATATCGAGCCAGCGGACCCTTTTACGAAATTGTGGCAGCAGCCCGCGGAACATGTTTAATAACGCTGCATGTGCTGCGCCAACAGCCACGAAGAAATAAAAGAGCTTCTTTTTGATTCCGCCTTCACTATTTATTTTTCTGTAAACACCGCTACGCACCGCCTCCCATATTCGCGGAACAGAGGCCATCCAGGTGGGGCGTACAGCCGCCATATCACCCAGCATAATAGAGCCCACCGGTTTGGAGTAAGCCAACGCGGAAGCTGTGCCCACAGCAACGTACTGCATAATGCGTTCAAAGGAGTGCCATACCGGCAGAACCGCCAGCCAGACATCCCCTGCGGTAACTCCAATAATTTCAGGGATTCGTTCGATCTGGTATAGGAAGTTGCGGTGAGAAAGCATAACCCCTTTAGGCTCTCCCGTGGTGCCTGAGGTATAAATAATGGTAGCCAGATCATCACCCTTGCCCAGCTTGAATTCCCGTTCTGCAAAATCAGGGTTCTTCGCGATCTTCTCTCTGCCCATGTCCATTATTTCCTGGAAGGTAAGTATTTTCACCCCATCCTTCTGGCCCTCTTTTTTCCGGAATTTCTCATCCAGTACAACAATTGTTTTTAAAAGGGGCAGCTCCTTTTTAACGCTGAGGATCTTCTTGAGCTGTACACTGTCTTCAACCATGGCAATCGAACAGTCTGCATGTTTCAGGATGTACTTCAGTTCGTCGGCCGTGGAATCACTGCCTCTGGGCACATCCACCGCGCCGATTCCCTGAATTGCCAGATCTGAAATAAGCCATTCTTTCCTGTTTTCAGATATCAAGCCCAGGTGGTCTCCTCTTTTTACACCATAGGCTAAAAGCCCGGCACCCCATGCATTTACCAACTCGTAAAGCTGGTTGTAGGAGGTAGGTACAAATTCACCTTCAGAATCCTTGCTTAGAGTAGCAACAGCTTCAGGATAGCTACTCACCGTTTCTTTCAATAACTTAATAATTGTATCAGCCATGACCAAACGGTATCATGGAAGTGTTCTGCTGTCAATTAAAAAGCGCAGGGTTAAGAGCTTGGCTGTCAACGAGCTATTGATTTTATTGGTATAATCAGGTATAGAGGCAGTATAGGTGAGTAGGGAGAATCTTGCAAAAATGAGAACAGCTCTGTTTATACTGATGGGTTTTTTTTGTCTTATCAATCCGGTTTTGGCAGAAGTAACTCCTCTTCTGGACGACTGGAGCTATGCTTTTTCAATTTTTCCGCGGGATGATCCTCCGGCCGGTTCCTGGGTTTCCTGCCCCTTACCCGGCGTTGTCAGCGACTATGCTGAGTGCGCAGAGGGATATATCTGGCTTAAAACCCGGCTGAAACCTGCAGAGACTCCCGCTGCCCTACTTTTACCGCCCCTCGGATTAGGAGCCAGCATATTTCTTGATAGTGAATTAATCGGCAGTACCGATCCGGAGACAGATAATATTGTTTTACCCTTGAATCTTTACCGCGGTTATCCACTTGGTCAACCATCGGGCCCGAAGAACCTCTATATCAGGATTTATCATAACCATTATTCCTGGCTGGAAGAGGGAATTAGAATTGTCGACTTGAATATAATGGAGCGCCGGCTTTTTCTATTAAATTTTCTAAAGTTTTATCTGCCCTTTTGCTTAGCCCTGGTTTTGCTCTTCCTGATGATTCAGGCCGCGTACCATTACTATCTGGAAAAACACAGCTATTACCTGCTGCTCAGCCTGCTATCCTTAAGTGCAGGCGCGGTCTGTATATCGACTTCGATACCAGGTTATTTTTTACCCTTTGCTCTGGTTCTGAAAATCCGCGGTTTTTTTGAGCTTTCAGTCGGGGTAATACTGATTTTGTTTGTTTCTGATTATCTTCATGCTTTAAGATTGCGAATACTGCTGCCCATAGCTGCTGCGTTTATTATTATCGGGGCTGCCGGATTCGCCTTTTCTGATTTTGCCAGCCTTCATTTAATTGTATACTTTCAGAGAGCTTTTGTTCTGGTTGCTTTCGCGGGCGGGGCATTGCTGACTATTATTAAGCTATCGTGCAATGTCCGAAAAGCTTTTCCGGTGGTTTTGCTTTATTTTTTATTATTATGCCTGTTGATCTATCAGGTGGTTTTCTCCCGCGGACTGCCCCTCTTTATCCAGAGCAGTATATTCTTTGAACTCGCTATAGCATTCTTTATTGCCTATATGATCAATCGAGAGTTATACCGCAGCAGCAGGCTCTATGCCAGGACTACTCGCGAATTTATTGAACGTGTGGAAGTGGATTGGGAGATGATAGAGAATATCAAGGATGGCAAAGAAAGGCTCAAAGGGAGGAATCTGGACAGTATAACCCTGGCGCTCCGCCTTATGGATAGCGCTCAAAGACAGGCTCTCACCATCGGGCAGATAATGTCTTCTATTCAGGGCGCCGCTGCCGCTGAAAAGAAGGTAATGAGCAAAGAGAAGGAGATCCTCACTTATACAGTTGATGTAGATTCCCGGATTACCGATTTCAGCGGGCAGATACAAAACACCCTGATGGGTCTGGAGGAGCTGCAGCAGCAGTCTTCCCTGATAAAAAAGTCGGTGAGTCAGATTATCGGGATCGCTGATAAGACCAACATGCTCTCGCTTAATGCCTCAATTGAAGCCTCAAAAGCAGGTGCAGCGGGTAAGGGTTTTGCCGTGGTGGCCCAGGAAATTCGCAAACTTGCCGATCTTACCCGGGTTGTGTCCGACCAGGTAAACTCTATTATCGGCGAATCCAATAAAGGCGTGGAACGTACTTTTGAGCGGGTCAAGAACATGGATGCCGGCTTCACCGAGATCATGCGGGAGAGCGATAATATCAGGGAGATGATAGAGCAGAATTTTTCCGCTTTAGAAGATGTAGGCCGGGCCCATTTAGAGATTCAGGATGGGATTGCCGGCTTGGATAGAATTATTAAAACTATACTGGAAGTGTCCCGGGATATGCGCCGGATATCCAATCAATTGGCCTCTGCTTTTTCCTGGTTTGAAACCACACTTGGTGAAAGGGAGGCGCGTGAAATGGAAATACCTTCGCCGGCCGGTGAAAAGGTCGATGTTATTGAGGGTGAGATGGCGCCCCTGAGCATCGAGTCAGCAGGCTCGGCAATTTTAGAAGAGGTTGAAGAACTCCCATCCCCCGAAACAGGTACCGTAGAGGAAGATATTGAGGAATTAGAGGTGATACCATAAGTGCCGCAGGCACCCCCCCGGGGGGCACAGGCGCACCATGGGGCACAAGTGTCAGGGGCGACTAACGACAGTTAATAGCAGTATCAGCTGCCTTCTCCTACCAGAGCGAGCCATTCGGCTTCAGCGGCAAGCTTATCGCCCACATAGGCTTTTCCGCTCTGTCTGATTATTCTTTTACTGACCTTAAGATTGGTTATGACCATTTTAACCTCATCGCCCGGACGCACCTGCTGTCTGAATTTTGCCTTTTCAACAGTTGCCAGAAAAAAGAGGGCGTTACCCAGAGCGCCGGAAGCGCTGATTCCCGCGCCGCCGCATTGAGCCATGGTCTCGATCAGAATAACGCCGGGAACCACGGGGTACTGAGGAAAATGACCCTTGAAGAAGAATTCTGTTTCACTGAATAATTTGTAGCCGATAATCTCATCTTGCTCCGCCTTTTCCAGGCGGTCAACAAAGAGAAAGGGTTCCCTGTGGGGAAGCAGTTCTTTTATATCTTTCATATTTATAATCTTAACCAATAATCTGCCGGTAAGGCAATACCAGCAATTTAAAAAAATGGTAACTACCTATATTCCCTGAAAGGTGAACCAGTAGGAAATAATGGCCGCAATATTCAGAGCGCCGGAAAGGCTTAGCACGCTTAGCAGGAGAAAAATAGTGAGAAATATGATTCTGCCCGGCATGATTAACTTTTTTAAGGGCAATTTACCCTGCTCACGCACTTTTCTTGCTTTACGAATATAAGCGAAAAGCAGCAGGAAGAAGGGAATAAGGAAAAGAGCGCTGAACACCAGGCGGGACAATAGCGGGCTGCTTTCCTGCCAGGACTGCAGGGTGTAGGCTGAAGAAAAGAGAAAGATATTCAATCTCTGTAAACGCCCTAACAATATCAATATACCGATCATGATAAGAAATATGCCGCTGGCAATACGGATTCTATTGAGATGGGGTTTGATCTTTTCCATCTGCCTGGCAAACTGGGAAAAGAAGAGTCCGGCCAGAAGAAATGGCAGCCCCAGACCCGCTGAGTAAGCAATAAGCAGGAATATACCGCTGAGCATGTTACCGCTGGTGCCGGCCAGAATTAGGATTGAGGCGAGAATGGGTCCCACACAAGGAGTCCAGCCTCCTCCGAAGGCCATGCCCAGAAGGATCGATCCCAGAAAGCCCCCTGGCTTCCGCTCGATATGCACCCGCTTTTCCCGGTTGAGGATCTTCCAGAAATCAAAGATAAAATTGAAACCCAGAAGGATTACTACGGATCCGGCAATTATATTGACCAGCTGTACTGCGTTGCCCAGAATTCCACCTGTGGAGCTGAAGAGAATCCCCAGAGTTATAAAGACCATTGAAAAACCAAGCACAAAGAAAAGGGTTTGCAGGAAGATGTTCAAGCGCATTGTACGGCTGCGCTGAAGCTCAAGAAATGAGATGCCGCCGATAAAGGAGAGATACGAGGGAATCAAAGGCAGTATACAGGGAGAGAGAAAAGATAGTAATCCGGCAAGGAAAGCCAGGGAAAGGTGTAAATTAGCGGTCATCTGCTCAGTATTTTTTCAAAAAGGTCGAAGAGCTCCTCGCTATCCCACTCTCGGCCGCCTAAAGTCCGGGCAAGAACAGAGCCATCTCTATTGATGATGTAAGTTGTGGGTATACTCCGGGCGCCATAGGCGGCTCCGGTGCTTCCGGTTTTATCAAGCAATATTTTAAAGGTAAGGCTGTTATCATCTACAAATTTGCTGACCTGTTTATTGTTTTCCTGAAGATCAACTGCAATTATTTCGAAATCGCGGGAAGCAAATCTATTGTACAGTCTCTCCATAGAAGGCATTTCCGCCCGGCAGGGCGGGCACCAGGTTGCCCAGAAATTTAGAAAAATCACTTTTCCGCGCATAGAGCTCAGGCTGATCAGGTTGCCGTCGAGGTCTTCCAGTTCGAAATCTACAGCAGAAATGGTTTTTTCCGGAAGCGCAAAACCAAGGGCATTAAATGCACTGTCAAGATTTTCCGCAGCTCCGAGACCGGTGGTGAAGAAAAGAGCTGACCAGAGAATTAAGAGAAAGAATATTGTCTTTTCCCCGGTGCGTTCTTCGCCCGCCCCGGACTCCGATTGTATTTTTGCAAAAGAATTGTTAAGAAACAATTCTTTTGAGTGGTATTGCATATATATGCTCCTGGCAATAAAAGGTAAATAAAAATATCGCAAAGGGCAAGAGTTTTAAATAACCAGGGTAATTGAAAGAATGGTCAGGTTATATAGGGTATGAGCCAGGGCAAGCAGGTGAATGTTTTTCTTGTGCAGAAAGATCATGCCGAAGTAGATTCCCTGGATAAAGGCTACTGTCAGCCCTGCCGGTCCCTGGTAAAGATGGCCCAGGCTGAATAACAGGGTGCCGGCTAAAACCCCAAAGTATGGATTTACTCCCAGTTGTGAAAAGCGGGTTAAAAGATAAGCCCTGAAAAAGAGTTCCTCCCGGTAACCGGTTGCCAGGCTGAAAATCAAGGCTAAAGGAAGCTGGGACCAGCTTGTCAGCCGCCAGCGGAATCCGCTTTCCAGTGCCAACCGCCCGCTCCGGGGTAACAGCTGGACTAAGAGCGCCGCTGCCAGTAGCAGAGCGAATATTCCCAGGTAGATCAGCAGAGCTAAGGGGATGTCCACGGCCCGGAGTTTCTTGATGCCGAAATCAATGAACTTAAGGGGCTTCTGCAGCCAGATCAGGTAACCCATGAACAGGATCTGGGGTAGGGCGATGCTTACGAATTGCAGCATGTACGCGGTGGTGTTAAAGCCGGTGGTTTCGGGATAGCTGTACAGAAAACCGGGGAGAAAGAAGGTAATAAAGACCAGGGTTATCTCAAAGAGTATTTTTGCGCTTTGCTTACTCTCTGCATAAGCGGGGGCCTGGTGTAATAAACTCTTTTTTAAGCCTTTTATTTTTTTCCAAAGCATGCTAAACTCGGTTAAAATATATCACAACATAATCGATAATTAAACTATGTGGATATTATTGTTAGTTTTTTTAGTTCTCCTGTTTTCCGCAGTTATATACCTGCGTATTGCAGGGGGTGGACGATTCCCCTGGCTGCAGTTTTATACCAAGGGTAAAGAATCGGGCTTTACATTTCATGAGATAAACCTGCTCCGAAAGGTTGCTGTAGAGAATAAACTGCAAAATCCCGGCGCCCTTTTCTGGTCTATTAAAATGCTGGACCGTTCTGTGAAAGAAATAATCCTTAAAATGAGGGCTGACAACAAGGAACATGATGAAGAAGCCAATAGGCTTCTGGCCAAATTATTCGAATTGCGTAAAAGAGTGGAGTTTGATCTGCCCCGTTACAAGATTGGCCTTAAATCATCACGTAAAATCGTGGCCCGGCAGCGGGTGAAAATAACCCTGCCCGGCATGGGCCCTTTTCTTGGTATGGTCGTTGATAATCGTTCCCGCTACTTTGCCCTCTCCTATCCGCAGGGGCCGAAACTGCCGGATGGATTTTCCTGGAAGGGGCAGGAAGTGGGGATCTATTTCTGGAGAGCAAATGACGCCGGTTACTTTTTCAAAACAAAGGTGATTAATGATTTTTCCGAAAAAGAATACCCGATTATTCATGTTAACCACTCAGACAGTCTTATTCGTACGCAGCAGAGAAAGTCGGTGCGGGTTCCCATGGAGCATGCCGCTTTAGTATATCCGCTTAAATCTATCGGACTGGCCAATGAAACAGTTGAAGAGACCAAAGGCCTAAGATGCCGTCTGAAAGACCTCTCCGAAGGCGGGGCGGCTTTGCTGATCGGCGGTAGAACCAAGGTGGGGCTGCCTCTGAAAATCCAGTTTACTCTTTCCGACGCGACTATTGTAATGAATGGTTTAGTTAAAGGTATTACCTACAATGGCAAGAGGAATACTTCAATTCTGCATATGCAGGCGGTTCCTCCCAGTACTATGATGAGGAACAATATCCTCACCTATGTTTATAACCTCTTCGGCAACCGGGAAAAGGATCTGTCAGTTGCCAAAGCAGTGCCCCTTGCAAAAGGATAGGCTTGGAGAAGACTAATACTGAAGCTTAATATTAAAGGGCTAACCGTTGGCGCTTTCTCCTACTATGTGAAGCTTCATGGCATTGGTTCCTCCTGCTCTGGCAGCGGGGATTCCTGCGGAAATAATAACCAGGTCGCCATCTTTGACAAATCCCATTTTTTTTAAGGCTGTGTCACCCTTTTTTACTGTTTCCAGGAAATCATCTTCAAACTCAGGCACAAGTACACTTTTAACTCCCCATACTAAAGAGAGTTGGTAAAGGGTTGCTTCAAGCGGCGTAATAGCCACAATGGGTGTATGGGGTCGGAACTGGGCAATTAAACGGGCAGTGCGGCCGGAAAGGGTATGAGCCACAATCAGGCGGGCATCAAGCTTTTCAGCAGAGACGCAAACAGAGCTCGCCAGGGCCATTTCGCTGGAGAAGAAACCGAACTCCTGCTCCTCCCGCACCCAGCTGCGGTCCAAACCCAGGTTACTCTCAACATTGTCCGCAATCCGGCGCATTATGGTAACCGCATCAAGGGGATATTTGCCTGAAGCAGTCTCTCCGGAGAGCATAATGGCATCAGAGCCGTCATAGATCGCATTGGCAACATCAGTAACTTCGGCGCGGGTTGGCATGGGGTTTTTGATCATACTGTCCAGCATCTGGGTAGCGGTAATTACTATAATCCCTTTAAGGTTTGCCCGGCGTACGATCATTTTCTGATAGATCGGGATCATCGATAGATCTGTTTCAATTCCCAGATCACCGCGGGCAACCATTACCCCGTCACATACGGAAAGGATTGAATTCAGATTTTCGATGGCTGTTCCCCGTTCCAGCTTGGCGATTACCGATACTGTTCCTTTATGCTTCTTAATTTCTTCTCTCAATTTAAGAATGTCGTCGGCTGTCTGCACAAAAGATAGAGCCACAAAATCCACTCCGTGCTTTAAGCCAAAGCGCAGGTCTTCCAGGTCTTTTTCCGTTGGAGCAGTGGTGGTCAGTGTAAGTCCGGGGAAATTAACTCCCTTATGGGCTTTCAATATACCGCCATGTATTACCCGGCATTCCAGGAAGGGCGCAGTTATTTTTTCCACCTTGAATTCAAGCAGACCGTCATCAAGCACAATGCGGGATTTTTCAGGTATATCTTCAAGCAGATTGGCGTAGCTCACCGGAATTTCAATTATTTCTTTTCCGGGCAGAAAATCTTCTCCGGATAACAGGCGCACCATAGTGCCGTCGGGTAGACCAATTCCAGCTTCCGGCAGGTTCCCGGTCCTTATTTTGGGACCACAGAGGTCCTGAAGTATGCCGATATTCTTACCGGTCTCCCTTCGGATTTTCTTGATTTTATTGATAGCTTCCAGTTTTTCTTCGTGAGTTCCATGTGAAAAATTTAAACGGGCTACATTCATACCGGCATCAACCAGCTTGTTCATTTTCTCTGACGACCAGGAAGATGGACCGATTGTGCAGATAATTTTTGTTTTTTGCTCCATTCTGCTGCTCCTTTTTCAATATTAATAAATCGTATAGAGGTGTTATGCAAGCAAATAAAATGTATTTATCAGGAAAATAATTGATTTCTTTTCTGTCAGCCTATATACTGGCAGGGAAATGAAAAAAATACTCTTAGGTTTCTTTTCAGCTTTACTGATGTTTGCCGCCACCACTACCCGGGCCCAGGATAAAGAAGCGCTGTTAAAGGCGCACATGAGAAATTTTGAGATGGCCGGCATCGAAGTAAAAATCCAGATACTGGAAGATGCAGCGGCAAGCGGGATTAAGGAACTGGGTCCTCTCTATCTTCAGGCATTAGATTATGTGCTCTCCAATACAGCGCTGATTCCCGCGGACGGAAGGCTGCGGCAAATAGTAGTCCTTGCGGCCGGCCAGATAAAAGAGAGCGGCCATGCTGCAGCGCGCTATTCTCTCTGGGACCTTTTTAAAGCAGATCAGGATATTATGCTCAGGGTTAGTGTTCTTAACAGTCTGGGGGTAGTGGGCAAGGGAGACCCCTCTATAATCCAGGAAATGAATCGCTGGCTTGACGCCCAGAATAGCTTTTTTAATTCCGGGAAAAATCCTGATTTTCAGGTACTCAAGGCATGTATAGCAGCTCTGGCAGAGATCGGTGATTCCTCTTCTTTTCCGGCAATCTTTTCGGCAGCAAATATTGGCTATCCTGGTGAGATAGCAGCTTTAAGTAAGAATGCATTAATGGAGATTGAGGGTGATCTGGATCAAAATCTGAAAGGTATAATCAAAAACCAGCCTATTGCTGACAAGAAAAGGGCCCTGGTCATGGCTTTGGAGCATGAAGGGCTGGAGGATGACCGCAAAGCGGAAGTTGCTGAGTTTGCCATGGATATGGCCCTGCATATGGGCTTAACTGATGCCGGGCAGCGGGCTATTGCCCGGGAAATACGTTTTGAAGCGGCTAAAGCCTTAATGGAACGTAAGTGGTCCAGGGCAACTCCTTTAGCAATTGAGCACTTCTATGCCACTCTCTTAGAGTATGAGAAGGCTGTATCTACAAAGAATTCATTTCTGGAGGCCATAGCCACTCTGGGCAGTATGGGGAGCCATGAAGCGGCGGTGCGCCTTACTCAATATCTGGTGCTTTTAAATTCTTACAGTGAAAGGGGTCAGAGAATCGATGATCAGATCATCCTGGCGGTAATCGTGAATCTGGGTGTTTTGGGAGATAAAGTTGCCTTTGATGATTTGATGTATGTGGGCTATCTGAATTACACCTCACAGATAAAGAAGGCGGCTCGTAAAAGCCTGGAGAATTTGAAATGGTGAACTGATGGGAAAGGGAAGTTTCTTCCTTTTTTTCTCCAGTGGCCTGATACTTGCTGTTCAATTAGCGGCGAAGTGTCAGGTAAATAAGTACATTTTATTAATTATTGTTCTACTATTTGCAGCCCTGGCTATCTCAATGTTGAGTTTGCAAAAGCTTCATTGGCACGCCATCTGTATTCTTGCTTTGGCTTTGGGTATGGCAGGCGGTCTATCCCGGCTGAATATATTAGCCGGCAGTTCCAACAATGGCTGGACAGGCATTCCTCTATCTTCAGTGGCCTCATTTACCGGCCATTTAAGTGAAGACAGCAGGGAAAGCGCGAATGGACTGGTTTTCTACAATATCAAATTGTCGTGGTGCAGTACTGCCGGTAATACTTCTACTGCGCGGGCAAATGGCAGAGCTGTAGTCATGGTTAAGCAGGGCAGGGAGCTCTTCTGGGGAGAGAGGATAAAAGTCAACGGCTCCTTAAAAGCTCTTTCTCCGGAAAAAGCAAATATAAGCAGAGAGAATTTTTTTTCCCGGGTCGCTCCTCAGGATATTGAAGTGCCGGATTCCAGTTTATTCTCCGGGCTGCTGCACCGGCGCGGCCAGCTTCTGCAATACTTAAACAGGAATATTGAAGAACTGCTCGTTCCTTCTTCCGCCCTGCTCAGGGCCCTGCTCCTGGGGCAGAGGCAGGAAATACCCCCTGAGGTAATGAGCAGGTTCAGGAAGAGCGGCAGCCTCCATGTTCTGGCCCTCTCCGGGCTGCATGTAGGTATTATCTATATTCTGCTCTATTATCTTTTTATCTTTCTGCCCGGCAGGAGCTATAGAATAATTGCCGCTTCAATAATTGTATCAGCCTACCTCTTCCTGGTCGGGCCCAGACCCTCTTTAACCAGGGCCGTGATAATGCTCTGTGCCGGGGGTATGGCCTATCTGGCAGACAGAGATTTTAACCCGCTGAATATTCTGAGCCTGGCAGCGGCCCTCATTCTTTTAATAGAACCCTTCTCTCTCTTTGAGCTTTCCTTCCAGCTTTCTTTTCTCTCACTGCTTGGTATTATGCTGATCGGCGCCCCCCTGGCCGGTTCAATAGCCGCTTACCTTCCCGGTTTTATCCGTTTCCCCCTGGCTTATTCCGTGGGCGCCCAGCTTATGACCGCACCGGTACTGCTCTATACGTTTGGCTCGGTTTATCCAATCGGTATTCCCGCAGCTCTATTATTGATACCCCTGATTTCCCTTTTCATCTGGTTTGGTATTATCTATCTTATGGTCAGCTGGATACCTCTCTATTTTGTAGGCCAGGTTTTTGCTCTTTCTCTGCACTTTATCTACCGTATCATATCGGCTTTGACCGCTCTCTTCTCTCAGGCGCCTGCAGTTGACGGCAGCGGGCATATTTTTTTATGGCTTTTACTACCGGCAGTTGTTTTACTGATCAGGAGGATTTTTAAAATTGAATTATGATTCACCTAAAGAAATTAAATCAGTCATAGAGGGCCTTGGCATAAGGCTTAAAAAACGCTGGGGACAAAACTTCCTGGTAAACCGGGGAGCACGCCGGAAAATTCTTTCACTGCTGGATCCGCAGATAAATGATCTTGTCTGGGAAATTGGCCCTGGCCTGGGTTCTCTTACCCATGAGTTATTACCCCTGACCGGGAAATTGCTCTGTTTTGAGTTGGACCGCGGTCTTTTAGCCTATCTGCAGGAAACTTTCGCTGCCAATGAAAACTTTATGCTGATTCCCGGGGATGTGCTTAAGACCTGGAAGAATACTATAGATAAGTACGGGATGCCTGAGAGGGTAGTGGGCAACCTGCCTTACAGTTCGGCTTCGGCCATTATTGCGGCGCTGGTGGAAAATAACTGTCTGCCGTACAGGATGATCTTTACCGTGCAGAAGGAGCTTGCCCAGAGAATGACAGCGCCTGTGGGGAACAAGAATTATTCTTCCTTTTCCATTCTTTGCCAGTTTGCCTTTTCTATTTGCAGCCGCGGCGATCTTAAGCCCGGTTCCTTTTTCCCGGTTCCGGAGGTGACCTCTACCATAATCGAACTGCAGCCTAGAAAAGATATAGCCTTGCCCAGGGACCGGCGTCTTTTCCTGACCCTGCTTAAGAGCCTATTTGTCTCCCGCCGTAAAACTATACGCAATAACCTTTTATCCGGTTGGGCGGCAACGCGTTATGGGGAGGAAATAGCGCTCAAGGCTTTGGAGCTTTCCCATATTGATCCGGGTATACGGGGTGAAGAGCTTCCGGTAGAGGCATTTATCCGGCTGGCTGATAACCTCCAGCGCCTCGGTTAACCCTTGGTTAACCTTTTAAAGAATCTCTTTTAGTACGGCCCTAAGCGCTTCTCTGCTTGCCGGCTGCAGAGGACACATGGGCAGCCGGTAAGTCTCTTTTATCATTCCCTGCCACGCCAGCGCGGCCTTAATAGGAATGGGGTTAGTCTCGATAAAGATTGCCTTGAACAGGGGAAGCAGTTGATAGTGCAGTTCTCTTGCTCTATCCCAATCTCCCTTTAAAGCGGCTCCTACAAAATCAGCCATGCGCCGGGGCACCAGGTTGGCGGCTACAGAAATAACCCCTTTGCCGCCGAGGGCCATAAGGGGAAAAATCAGGTTGTCATCCCCGGAAAGCACCACAAAATCATCAGGCTTTTTAGCAATTAAATCCATCATCTGGCCGATATCGCCGCTGGCTTCTTTTACCGCCACTATATTCTTGTGGCCGGCAAGTTTGAGCATGGTGGAATTTTCAATGTTTTTGCCGGACCTTCCTGGTATGTTATAGACTACCATGGGAAGATCCACTGCATCCGCGATAGCGGTAAAATGGCGGTAGAAACCTTCCTGAGTGGGTTTGTTATAGTAGGGTGCAACCTGCAGGCTCGCTGTTGCGCCTGCCTCTTTGGCTTTTCCGGTATTCTCAATAGCGGTAGCGGTGCAGTTGGAACCTGAACCGGCAATCACCGGCACTCTTCCCGCGGCCTGATCAACAACAATACGAATTACCTCTCTGTCTTCGTCGTGGCTCAAAGTAGGACTCTCGCCGGTGGTTCCCACCGGCACCAATCCGTTTACTCCATTTTCAATCTGAAAGTCTACCAAACGGCGCAGAGCCTGTTCATCAATCTTTTCCCCATTCTCAGTAAATGGGGTTACGATGGCTGTAAAAACTCCCTCAAACATGACTATCCTCCCTTTTTATTGTTCTGCCCAGAATAGAACTGTTTTGCAAGTATATCAAGTAATATTACTGGTAATTTTATCATAATCGGTTATAATAGGGCGAGGAGGAAAGATGGTTATTTGCTACAGTGAATCTGAAAATATTAAACAGCTTTTTGAAAATGCACCTGATCTCCAGGTAAGTTTGGTCAATTCTCAGGAGAATCTGGCAGCAGCTATTGTTGAAGGATCTCATCCGGTTGGTGTATTTATCCAGCTTGAGCAATTAAACGAAAGGTGGAGTGGTTTTATCTCTTCGCTGAAAAAATGTTATCCGCTGCTGCCCCTTTATCTTATTCTGCCTGAAGAGCAGATTGCTGTAGCTGAAAAGGCAGGGTACCGGGTTTTCGGGCTTAATGATGAATCCCTGCCGGATAAAGTTACCGGAGAGTTGGTTTCTGTTCATGGTCAGGACAAACGAAAACATCCCCGCTTTGACTGGCCCTTAATGGGTAAATTGGATCTCCCCGGCAGATCCTCAGAGAAGTTCAGGGTACGTTCCATCAGCTCCAGCGGCGCTTTCATGGAGAGCGAAAACTATTTTCCCGAAGTTGACAGCTGCGGCACAGTAGTTATCACTTTTCACGATTTCAACCTGCTCTCCGGCTGCCGCATAACAGGTAAAAGAGCAATATCTGATAATTTGCCCTCCGGCTTTGGGGTTGAATTTACAGACCTGACTCCGACATCAATCGAAATTATTGAGGGAATGGTGGAAGATGAGCTTTTACGCACCTTACTCGAGCCGGATAAACCTGTCCGTCCTCCTTCAATAAGCGGTTAGCTTACTGTTCTTGAGCCTGGACCAGGGTCACTACCGAGGTATTGACAATATCATCCACGGAACAGCCCCTGGAGAGATCGCTGACCGGTTTGGCAAATCCCTGGAGAAACGGTCCGTAGGCTTCTGCAGAGGCAAGCCTTTGCACCAGTTTGTAGCCGATATTGCCCGAGTTAAGGTCGGGAAAAACCAGTACATTTGCCTTGCCGGCCACGGTTGAATCGGGAGCCTTTTTCTGTCCTATTGGAGCGACTATAGCGGCATCGAGCTGCAGCTCTCCATCCACTTTCAGTTCCGGCCGTTTTGCTTTTACAATCTCCACCGCCCTGGTAACTTTATCCACTGCAGGATGTTTGGCGCTTCCCTTTGTTGAAAAGGACAGCAGAGCGGTTACCGGTTCAACGCCGAGAAAGGTGCGGCAGGAATCGGATGCTGCCAGAGCGATTTCCGCCAGTTCCTCTGAATTGGGATCAGGCACGGTGGCGCAGTCGGAGAAGATCAGGTAGCCGTCCGCTCCCCATGAGGAATCGGGAAGATACATTACAAAGCAGGAAGAGGCAACCCTGGTGCCTGGGCTGGTTTTGATTATTGTAAGAGATGCGCGTAGCACGTTTCCGGTGGAGTTTTCTGCGCCCGCGACCATGGCATGGGCTACGCCCTTTCTTACCATCATGGCTCCCCAATGCAGCTTATCGGTCATCTGTTTACGGGCATCCTCAAGAGAGATACCTTTATGTTTGCGCAGATTGAAGTACTCCCGGGCAAATTCGTCACGGCGCTCAGATATCTCCGGATTCTCCAGGATAATACCTTTTAAGTCGCAGCCTTGCTGTTGAGCGACCTGACGAATCTCTTCTTCTCTACCCAGAAGGGTTAGTGAAGAAACCAATCCTCCTTTAACCAGTATTTCCGCTGCCTTCAAAGTGCGTGGTTCAGTGCCCTCAGGCAATACCAGCTTTTTGAGATCTTCTTTTGCTTTACTGTACATGGTTTCGATAAAATTCATATACGGCTCCCTTTACACTGTTATCAATTTTTATTTTTTCTTTTCGATAGCTGATATTATCAGAAACCCCAAAATAGATCAAATAGAATTTTAATAATGATTTCAATAACAGGGACTATGGCTGTAAAGAAATATCATCTTGTTTCCGTGGAGCAGTTTTGCTAATATTAGGGCTGAAGAAGGAGTATTAAATGATAAAGATTATCATCCACGGCTGTAACGGCCATATGGGAAGAGTGGTTGCCCGGGCTGCTTTGCAAGCTCCGGATTTCGAGGTAGTGGCCGGGGTCGATCCTGCAGAGGCTCCGGGAGAAAAATCATTTCCGGTTTACCGGGATCTGGAATTGTGCAGGGAAAAAGCTGATGTAGTGATTGATTTTTCTCATGCAGAGGCATTGCCATCTCTGCTGAAGGGGGCGGTGCAAAAGGGATTGCCCCTGGTAATTGCTACTACAGGATTTTCTGAAGATGAGAAGAAGCTGATAGAAGAAAAATCCGCTGCAATTCCCATATTCCAGGCGTCAAATATGTCCCTGGGGATAAATCTTGTCTCTGAGCTTATCAGGAAGGCTGCCTTAGTCCTGGGCCCGTCTTTTGATATTGAGATTATTGAGAAACATCATAATCTTAAAAAAGATGCGCCCAGCGGTACTGCCCTGTCCCTGGCGGATTCGATAAACAGCGTGCTCCCTGATCCAAAAAAACAGGTGTTCGGGCGTCATACCCGCACTGAGAGGCGCTCACCCGAAGAGATCGGTATCCATGCGGTACGCGGCGGCACAATAGTGGGAGAGCATACAGTGCTCTTTGCCGGGAAAGATGAGGTGGTAGAGGTTAAACACGCTGCTTATTCAAAGCAGATTTTTGCTGCAGGGGCGCTGAAGGCGGCATGCTTTCTAAAGGACCGGCCTGTGGGTTTCTATACAATGAAGGAACTGATAAACAGCTAGAAATTCAAAGAGGCAGAACCGGCTGTTGCAATTTCTGACATTTCTCCGGCAGCAATTTTAATAGCAGTTTTTTAAAAAAAATATAACATTAATTTGACAACCTGGAGGAAACATCATATAATTTTAAGGAGTTCAACAATTGATCCATAATACCAAGGAGGATTTATATGGCAGTAGATAAGGAACAGGCAAAAGTAATTGAGGAAGCCTGGACTAAAGAATCAATAATGGCTGTTGAGATAAACATTATTGAACGTATGATCGGCGGCAGAACAGTCGAGGCTGTTGAAGCTGGAATAAGTTACGCTCGTTTTCTAAAACTTGCAGGAATGTCCAATGATAGCTATCCACTATTTCTACGGTTGTTAGAGGTTGAAAACCACTGGGTAATCGATTCACTTATTGGAGATAAGGATCCCTTTCTTCTTCTAAGCTCCATACATCCGAATAATTATCTTATTCTGAATGCGTTTAAACTATTGACTAATTGGCACCCCGGCGGCATATACCCAAAAACTCTGGCAATCATTCTTGGTGTATTACAGGCTTCATTTAGCTCAGCGAAAGATGGTTACCGTATCTATAGCTGCAGTATTAATGATGTTAACAACCTTGGTAAACATCTGAACAAGGAGTTAGGCCAGGACGATCCGAATAATCGTTGTATTCTTGATATTTTGGACCGCATAGGCTCGCTTGCCGGAACAACGGAAAATCAGGATATTGAGCAGATGTCAAGGCAGGCAAATAGCATTAGAACCTTCTTCTTTGATAAGAGGAAAAAGATGGAAGATATCATTCCACAGGTGCTACTGGTAAAATCGGATTATATAGCGAAAGAAATCGCTCCTAACCGCGTATTTAATTAGTTTGATATCATAAAGGAGATAATATGAAAGAGTTATTTGAAAAAAAACAGACCTGGTCTCAAGAAGAGGTAGCAAGCATTGAATATGCTTTATTAAAGGGTTTGATGGGGTGTAGAACCACAGAGGCCGTTGAATCTGCTATGACCTATGCCGCCTATCTGAACAGCATCGGTATTACCAGCAGTAACTACCCCGTTTTCCTGAAAATTCTGGGTGTTCGCAATCATCATGTAATAGACTCCCTCCTCGGCACCCGCGACCCTTTTCTGTTTATGAGTTCAATTCAGCCGAACTATTTTATTGTGGCAAGCTGCTTCAGTTTTCTGGGAAAATATCATCCGGCAGAGATTTATTCCAAGACCCTGGGAATTATTTTAGGCGTTTTTCAAGCTACATATAACACTCCGCTAGATGGCTATAATATTTACCCTCCCACGATTTCAGATATTAACAGCCTCGGGAAACACCTGATCGAAGAAAAGGGGCAGGATGATTTACTGAATAGAAGCATTCTGGATGTTCTGGACAAGATCAGTGAACTTGAGGGAGTAGGGGCTGATGAAGAAATGGAAGACCTTGCTATTCATGCACATAATATAAGAAATAATTTCTTCGATTCCACTAAACGGCTCGTAGATGTAATTCCCAATGTACTGTTGAAAACAGAACCTAAACTGGACCCTGTAGTGGAACCTAGAAATCTTGTTGCTCTGTCTGAAGCAGAAGGTACTAAGAAGAAAACTCCGTCTGAAGCGGAAGAAGGAAAAAAATAGATTCCCAATTTTAAGAACATAGGGCAGTGACCCCATTAGTGCGCGGCACCCGGAGAAAAAGGAGTATTGAACATGAAAAGGTGGGAAGAAGAGGGCTGGCAGGAAGAAGATCTTAATAAACTGGAATTATCTTTTCTCCATAATATCTTTCGCTGCCAGGATACGGAAGGTGTGGATGGAACATTATACTATGCCAAATACCTGAATAAGGCAGGAGTTCATCCTGATAATTATCCGGCTTTCCTGGAAATCCTGGAGGTAAAGAATCACTGGGTTATCGATGCTCTGCTTGGAGACAAGGCCCCGGAAACCTTTTTTCAACCTGTACAGCCCAATTATTATATACTAAAAGAATGCTTTAAGGCATTTGCACAGTCTAAGAGTGGAGGAGTATACCCGAAAAACCTGTTGGTATATATGGGAATATTAGAGGTGACATACCAAAGTCCTCTGGAAGGATACAGAGTGTATCCTGTTACTGCGACGGATGTAAATAATCTGGGGAAACATCTCGATGCGGACCAGGATCAATTATATCCACTAAACAAGAGTATCCTGACAATTCTTGATAAAATTGCTTCTCTACTGGATCCAGGGCGGCCGGAAGAAAATGAGGAAATTACCAAAGTGGCTACACAGGCGAATAACATCCGTGGTAAATTCCTTGACATTACCAAATCATTGAACGAAGCAATACCTGATCTTTTATTGGAGAAAGGGAATTTTGCGGAAGAGGAGGTGCCTCCTTCCCAGCCGTAAAATATAGCTTATTTAGGTAAGAAAATATTTCGCAAAAGGGAAAATGCTTTTCTTAAGATTTCTAGAAGCCGGTGAAAGAAACCGTGGCCATCAGATGGTTCTGATGTTCGCTGGTAAAAGTATCTATTCCTTTTGTTTATAGTAATCGAGGAATGATTGACCTAAGCCGGCGTATCTCTGATCTTCCTGCTTTTCTTGCTCAATGTCACGGGGTTTAAACCATTTCCTGAAGTAATCATCAATATAAGTTCTTCGCTCAAGTAGATTTGCTGTTATAAGTCTAACTGTTTCTTCCTGCCCTGGTCCGGTGAAAAAGCTGTATGCTTTCTTGCATATTTCCATTATCCTCTCAGGTTTAATATTCATCAGAGCGCTTAACCGTTCCTCGAAATCATCAATACTCATATTTGAAAAACTATCAGGCTTTAGAAGAGTAAGGAACCTGGTTTTTTCTTTTCTCTGCCAGCCGAATTTCTGATCATTGCCGGAAATCTTCATTCCGCGTATAAGCATGTCGGCTTTATTGTAATCAATGACAATCACATATTTCCTTGAATCAATATCATGAACAACAAGATAATTATTGGGATTTCTGTCTTCGTCAAAGAAAAGCCATCTGTTAATCAGGTCATTTGCCAGTATCTTTTTAAAAGGTTTTTCTAAATAGTTGTAACTTCCAATTTGCATTGCGCTTTTTATGGTTTTTGTTGCCCTGTAGAATACCCCATTATGTACTGAGAGAATTGTTGGAGCGGCCAGCGTGCCCAGCATGAAATCTATGTAGTAGGCAATTTCCTGGGCCTTATGTTCTATTGCCTCCTCTTCGGTGACCTTTTTTACCAGCCATGATTCTCCCTCCGGGTCTTTGGCGCTCAGATACCCCCTCACTTGTGCAAAGAAGGGCATATCCCTGCTATCACATATATCAGTCAGTTGCAGAGTGCCCATTTTTTCAATAAGTGCATCAATTGGTAGGTCAAGGTATAGGTGCTGCCTGATCTTTTTATCTTTGATCCCGAATTCAGGATTGCTCATTTCTGCATTAGACATAATATTGCTCCGATTTTTCAGCAAGTGCAAAACATTCGTCAATAGTCCCGTTATTGATCTTTAAATATGGCCCGCGTGTTCCAATGTTGCTGTAGATAATTATGTGATTCTTGATGCCGATAATATCCCTCCAGATACCAGTTTTATTTCCGGTTTGCCACATCGGATTATGGCCGACTATAAAAGGTGTATCCGGGGGAAGTTTGAGCCTTTCCAGCATCTTCCGTATATCTGATTCACTATATTCTTTCAGGCTTGGATTGCCTCTGAATTCATGCAGCCTGTTCCACATCAGTTGGTGTTGATAATCAGGGTTATCGGCAATATCGATAATTTCCTGGCGGGTAGCGCCATTTCTTATAGGCCCGGCATGGGTGATCACATAGCCCCTGCCAATAATAAAAAAGGGAAGAGACTCGAAAAATATATTTGCTGCTTTTACGTAATCTTCACCGCGATGCTTCAAAAGGTACAATTTAAACTCAAGCCCCTGCTTAATTGCACTTTTTGCCAACCGTTCTTCAAATGAATCATGATTTCCTTTAAGATAGATCATATTATTTCCATAAGAACAGATCATATTGATAAGTTCTTCAAAAACCTCAAGAGAACTCTCCATTTCCATCATTTGCCCAACCTGATCATTATGCATCCCGTCACCCAGAATGACAAGAATGATGCTGCCGTTCTTGATCTCTTTGCGGTTTTTATTATGATCCAGAATAGCTTTCAGATTCTCAATACTCCCGTGAAGATCACCGATTACGATAACCGGTTTATCTAACGAGCTGAGATCTAAAAGCCCTCCGGGTTTTCCATAACTGTTTTTAAGCCTGAAGCGATTGTTGTTTACTTTGGCAATTGCCCGTTCAATATCTTTGCTTTCAATAGACATTGTGAGATCTCCTGATGCTGTAGAGTATTTGTTCAATTGTAGCACTTATATCACATATCTTTATTTTTTTTGCGGGAATAGTCAAGAAAATGTTTGGAAGGCTTAACCTCCCTGTCTTCTCTTTTTAAGCGGACAAGAAGTATTTTTGGTATATTATCAAAAAGTGATTTTGTATTATCAAAATAAGCGATTCTAATATTAAAAGCGTGCTTTACGAGCGCACTCTTCTGTATAGTTGGCCGGTATTCACCCAGCTTGGTAATCCTGTCAAGGATTTCCAGGATTGTTTCATTAATCGGTTCCATCTGATCCTTGCTCTCGTCCAGATATTTCCCCAGGTTTGAAAGGTCTGAAATTTCCAATTTATATATTCGGTAGCCGTCATCCGGTTTATGAAAGCTATATTCAACAATACCTAAAACAGCAAGCAGTACTTTGGAGTATATTTGCCCGGGATGCCAGAAAGCGAGCAGCTTAAAGGCACGGCTGATCAGGTAATTGTTGGGTTTTATTACTGTAAAGAGCAGCCTGGGATCTCGTTTTTCAATAACAGCGTCAACCACCCATTTATTATTGGTTTCCAGTATTCTCAGGAAGAGGAGGTAATTTGACCGGTTAATGCCCACATGGCTTAGATATTCGGCAAAAGCGGCGCTGGATTCAACTTGAATTGGTGTTTGGGTTCCGAAAATCCCGTTTATAATTGTCTCTCTATTCTGAATCAATACTTTGTCTGATTCAGGAATTTGAAATTGGTCTTCCATTTACCTCACCGTGAAGGAAATCTATCTATAAACTATATCGGCAGCCAAATTATTAAGATGGAAAAAAAATGTTGTATTAAAAAATCATGGTGACCAGAGCAGGAAGGTTTCTCCGGGATATATTATCGTATAGAGATCCCTGCCGGGATTAAGTTCCGTAAGTTTGTCCAGGTAAAGCTCCCAGTCAAGATTCCCGAGATACTCGAGTTCAGCACATGGCAAATCCGGAGATACTCTAAGATATCTATGAAGGTGCCAGAAGCTGGTTTTTTCAGTAACGACCCAGTGAAGAGCTGAATCAGATTTTTTAAAGTAAAATTTACCGTCTGAGCTGAAAGGGGTCCCTTCTACAGGTGCGGATTCTCCCTTTCCGGCAGCTGTAGTCTGGTCGAGTATGTCCGGAGATTGTTTTTGCCCTGCACCTGCAGCAGGTATAAAATCAGTTGCCTGAGAGCTGTTTGTACCGGACCTGGAGGAAAATGCAATATACAGAGGGACAAAAATAGCGCAAACTACCAGAGCTATAATAAGTGGTTTAAATTTTGATTTATAGTTGAAAATGGGTGATACTTTTCCCTCCCCGGTTAATTTTTCTGAAGGTAATTGGTCCTTTTTTTTATACAAGCCATTAAGGATTGATAAAAGCTCAGGAGTGTTGCGGGAGAAAGTGATTTCAAATTGAGGTGAGAGAGAGATGCCGCTTTCTTGTATTGCACCGGTTTGATCAGCCGGTGGTTGCCGGTATGGTTTGGGCTTATCTGCCTTTGTAGAAATTAGCTTGTCAGCACTATACTTCAATTGAGAGGAGATTTTTTTTAAAACAGCTTTAATGTATTTGCCTGAGGTCAGGGTAGAGCGATAAAGAAGAGGTTTCGATTCTGATTTTCCGGCAGGAGTTGTTGCTTTAGTCGCCGCTCTTTTTGTTTTTTTTACCGCTTCCTGAGGGCGGTTTCCGCCTTCACTGCCGGCAGCAGGTAACTCTTCTCTTTGCAGCTTTTTTGGTAACTTCTTCCTGATCTGTTCTATCAGTGGTTTTATTCTATTTTGACGGGAATCAGCCGGTAGTATTTTTTTATTACCATCTATCTGACCCTTCTTCTTTGCCGTAGTAGAAACCCGGCTGGTTGTCGTTGCTTGTGGCAAAGGTTGTGTTTCACTGTCACGGAAATATTCATTTTCCAGTGGTTCATCTGTAGAGCTCACCACCTTTTCTATGATTGATTTTATACTTCTTAGGTATTTAGTTACCCCTTTGGCAAGAGCCGGGGATAGATCAAAATCTATTCGGGAGAGAAGGAAATAGATTATGGCTTTGTTCTCTTCATTTAGATCAACACGGCAAAGAAGCAGGGTCAAATATAATATTACAGTTTCGGGATTGTGATATGATATTAAAGAATCGATTTTTAGAGCGCTTTTTATAGCCCGGCGAAAGGAAAGAAAAACCCGGTTTGTAATATCATAAATCAAGTCCGGCGGGAGTGGATATATATCATTAAAAAAAACATGTAATAGAAAACCTGTATCTTCAAAACGCAGGCGATTAATAAGCACAGAGTAGGTTATATCGCATATTTGAGAGATTGGAGCACCTGTTTTTCTAAGAAGCACCAGAGAAAGGACTATTTCCTCTTTTGTAGCGGAATCACTTTCTATTTTCTTCCTGATTTTTAAAAAAGCCTTATGGTGAATCCCTTTTGAAAGAATTGGCACGATATCTGAAATACCGTGGGTAAGCTGTTCACACCATTTATGCAGTCGAACGAGTGTGTACAGGTTCTCAATTTTTATTGAAAGGTCATTCGTTTCCACCATGAACCTCTTCTTTTTTCATAGTGCAACAGTTGCCGCAATACGTCTATTCCATTTTATATTTTTTTTCATCCATATTCCAGTAATACACTTTCCAATTGTCTAATTTTACCAAGCCTGATATATTTGTCGGATGAAAATTGGAATATACGGACTCGGCAGGTTCGGCAGCTTTTATACAACTCTTTTACGAGATCACTTTGAAATCAAGGTTTATTCACGCAATCCCAAAAGGGAAACTCCTGCCGGTGTTCAACGGGTCAGCGAAGATGAGCTGCTGTCACAACCTGTGATAATTCTCTGTGTGGCAATTTCCGCCATGAAAGAGGTGCTGGAGAGAATTGGACCCCGGATTGCACCGGGAAGCCTGGTAATGGACACCTGTTCGGTAAAAGCTCTTCCGGTTGAATGGATGGAGCAAACCCTGCCTGAATCGGTACAGATCCTGGGTACCCACCCAATGTTCGGTCCGGATTCAGCTTTGGGAGGAGTGAAAGATTTACCCATTATCCTCTGTCCCGCGCGCATTGAGAAGCAGAGCCTTGATGGCTGGAGTTCTTTTTTTGCCGGGCTTGGTCTGAAAGTTCTGGTTATGGACGCCCATAATCACGACAGGGAAGCGGCAACCACTCAGAGCATTACTCATTATCTGGGCCGGGTTCTATCGGAGATGAAGCTGGCGGACTCCGAGATAGCAACACTTGGCTACCGGAAGCTGCTGGATATTATAGAGCAGACCTGCAATGATTCATGGCAGCTCTTCTTCGATCTGCAGCTCTATAATCCCTATACTAAAGAGATCCGTGCCAGTCTAAGCAGATCATTGAAATATATTGACAATAAACTTAATACAGCAGTGAGGAGATAAGCATGGAAGCCATAGTCTGCAAGTTCGGCGGCAGTTCAGTTGCTGATGAAAACTGCATCCGCCGGATTGAGTCAATTATCCGGGCCGATAAGAGAAGGCGCTATATTGTTGTTTCCGCACCGGGAAAAAGGGAAGCTGATGATCAAAAGATAACTGATCTGCTCTACCTATGCCACGAGCTGGCTGACCAGGGGCTGGATATTGAGGAGCCTTTTCATATTATCCGCAACCGCTTTCTGGATATTGCCCGGGGATTGAAGGTGGGGCTGGATATTGAAAGTATCCTGGATGAGATATATAGACAGATAAAGGGGGGTGCTTCCAGTGATCTGGCAGCGTCAAGGGGAGAATATTTAAGCGCCCGTCTGCTTGCCGATTATCTGGGAGGCGTTTTTATTGAAGCCGCCGAGGTGATCAAGTTCCAGGCTGAGGGAAGAATAGCCGGGATTACCTATGAATTAGTGGCCGAGCAGCTTAGCGAGGAGCATCTATATGTAATACCGGGGTTTTATGGCTCTGATGCAAATAATAAAATTCGCACCTTTTCCCGCGGCGGATCAGATATTACCGGAGCAATCGTGGCTCGCGGGGTAGGGGCCTCAGTATATGAAAACTGGACGGATGTCTCCGGCTTTCTAATGACCGATCCCGGTGTTGTGGATAACCCCAGGCCCATGCAGGCTGTAACCTACCGGGAGATCAGGGAGCTCTCTTATATGGGGGCAAAGGTTTTCCATGAGGAGGCCATATTCCCGGTTTCTGAAGCAAAGATCCCGATTAATATCCGGAACACGCACCGCCCGGAGGACCCCGGCACCATGATTGTTCACAAGAGGGAGATAAAAGAAGACATTATCGCGGGTATTGCCGGAAAACCTGATTTCAGTCTTATCTTTATTGAAAAATTCCTGATGAACAGGGAGCGTGGTTTCGGCAGACGCCTCTTCGGTATCCTGGAAAGCCACGGCATAAGCTTTGAACACGCTCCCACAGGTATTGATACCATGTCGGTGGTTATCAGCGATGAGGAGTTGCAGGATAAGGCGGAGATAGTAATGGATGAGATCAAGCGGGTCTTAAGTCCTGACCGTATAGAATTATTCAGCGGCCTGGCTTTGATAGCCACTGTAGGCGAGGGCATGGCTTACCGGCCGGGAGTAGCGGCCAGGCTCTTTACTGCCCTTTATGAGTCGGGAGTAAATATCCGCATTATTGACCAGGGTTCTTCTGAGATAAACATTATTGTCGGGGTCAAGAGCGAGGATTACAGCAGGGCAGTAAATGCAATTTACCATGCCTTCTGTTAAAGCCTCTCGTTTTTCACCTTATCTTGACAGCACCAGTGTTGCGCTATAACATGAGCTTGTAATTGGGAGAAGCATAATGAGAGAAGTGCGGATAAAAGATATCGACGAAAATGAGATTGATACCATCCTTGCGGAGGATATAGATTTTACCGGTAAATTATCCTTTAAAAAACCCCTGATGATAAAAGGGGCCTTTAAGGGTGAGATCAAGGCCTCTTCAGACCTTTATATAGGCCGGAATGCAGTTGTAAAAGCAAAAATTGAGGCTAACCGGGTATCGGCAAAGGGAAGGATCAAAGGGAATATATTAGCTTATTCTCAAATCGAGCTTTTTGCCTCGGCCTCTGTTGACGGAGACCTTACCGCTCCCGATCTTATTATCGAGCGGGGCTGTAACTATAATGGCCGCTGTAATATGCAGGAAACCAGGCCCAAACAAGAGGCAAAGAATGGTTAAAAAGGTTTTTCTGCTCATTCTACTTTTTGTGGTTGCTGCCGGAATGGTCTTTGCCCAGGATAAAAAGGATGCCCTGGCCTTCTACCGTCAGGGGAAGTATCAGGAAGCGGTAGATGTCTGTCTTGAGGAATTGAAAGAGATGCCCAACAGGATGGATTCTCATGCTGTTCTCTGCTGGAGCCTGATAAAGCTCAAGAAATACCAGGAAACTCTGGATTATGCGCAAAAAGCGCTGAATATTTCCCGTTATGATCCCAGAATGATCGAAATAACAGGTGAAGCCCTCTTTTATCTTGGCAGATGGCAGGAAGCGCTGAAGTACTTTGAAGAGTATACAGCGATTAATCCTACCGGGGGCAGAGTGGAGGATGTTTACTATTTTATGGGTGAGCTCTTCATCCAACTGGGTAAATACAATAATGCGGATATCGCTTTGTCCACTGCTCTCTATCACTCTCCCAATGTAGCTTCCTGGTGGGCCCGTCTTGGTTATGCCAGGGAAAAGGCGGAGGATTACAGCTGGTCCCTGGATGCTTATAATAAGGCGCTTAAATTAAATCCTAATCAGCTCGATGCTGTCAGAGGCAAATCCAGGGTTGAGAAGCTTTTAGGCGGGGGATGAAAGCAGCTTTTTACACCTTTGGCTGCAAGCTGAATCAACTGGAAACAGAAGCCCTGGCTTCCTCATTTCGAGGCCAGGGTTTTTCGATTGTGAAAGTAAATCAGCAGGCCGACTTTTATATAATCAATACCTGTACCGTAACCTCGAAGAGTGAGCAGAAGGCGAGACGCCTTATCCGCAGCCTGGCGCGCAGCCATCCGCGGGCCAGGCTGATTGTCACCGGATGCTATGCTCAGATGAATGAAAGCGGCCTGGCTGAGCTCGCTGACAACCTGGTGGTAGTGCCGCAGAACAGAAAGGACACATTGCTCGATCTGCCCGGCCTGCTCTTAAGGCAGGCGGGGGGGGCTGTCGATTTGAAGGAGCTGCCGGGGGTCAGTCCACCCTGCGGCCACCCCGTTTTCCGCTTTCAAGTCGAACAGTTCAGTTTTCATTCCCGGGCTTTCCTGAAGATACAGGATGGCTGTGACTACGGCTGCGCCTATTGCCGGATTCCTCTGGCAAGGGGGGGATCGGTAAGCCTTAATCCTGAGGAGGCGCTTTCCAGAGCGGTTAAGCTGGAAAAACAGGGTTACCGTGAGGTAGTGTTTACCGGTGTGAATATTACATCCTACAATTCCGGAGGCTGGACTCTGCCGGAACTTATTACCGGATTCCTGAAGGCTACTTCATCCATGCGCCTCCGGCTCTCCTCACTGGAGCCTGAGATGATAAATGAACAGCTGGTTGAGAAGCTGTCCGATCGGCGGGTATGTCCCCACTTCCATATTCCTCTTCAATCTGGATCGGATAGAGTGCTTATGCTCATGGGTAGAAGATATAAAGCAAAGCGCGTTTCCATGGCCGTTGATCTTTTAAGAGAAGTAAAGCCGGAAGCTTTTTTGGCCGCTGATGTCCTGATTGGTTTCCCCGGTGAAAGTGAGGATGATTTTCAGGCCACCAGAGAGCTGATCGAGGAGCTGGGGTTCAGCAAGCTGCATGTATTCCCCTTTTCCCCCCGTCCGGGTACTGCGGCAGAGAAAATGAAAGAGCATACACCTGAAAGAATCCGGGATCAGCGGGTTAAAGAATTGATCAGCCTCTCCAAAGAGCTGCTGGAGCGCTATAAACAGAGGTTTGTGGGCAGGAGAGTTGAGGCAATCCTTGAGCGCTCTTCTGTGGCTGCAGTTACCACGGAAGATCGGGCGAAAAAGTGGCGGGGGCTTACCGGAAATTATCTGAAGGTTGAAATAGAGGGTATACCACAGAATTATGCTTCGGCCGGCAGCCTGGTGGCGGCAGAGATTACCCATGGCGGTGAAATCTACCGGGCTCGTTTTTTGGAGCCTGTCGAATTATAATTTATCCTCTTGTTTTCTTGAATCACAGGCCTTGTTTTTTAGCGGCAATGGTATATATTTAATTGTGCAGGTCAATTAAAAGATCTGCAGATGCTTATCTGATAAATTAAAAAGTTACAAAAATTTCTGGAGGTTACACAGGTGAAAAAAACAATAGGTGTATTAATACCTATCATTCTGGTCAGCCTGCTTACCGGCTGCGCTGAGCTTTTTGAGTTTAATCTTTTTAAAGCGCTGGATCCCATTAAAATGCCGGATGCGGCCATGCTTTCTGAAATGGAAGATGAGGAGGGGGTCAGTGGCGTTCTGGACTACCTGGAGGCTGAACTCGGATCACCGAGCTTTATCGAAAAGCTGGATGAAGAGCCTGGTGCATATGATGTAATCGAGGATTACCTTACCAGTATTTATACTGTAGGCACACCGCCCGCAAATGAAGAGCAGCAGAGGGCTGCCATACTCTATGCCGATCTTAATCTGAAGACCACAGGGGGAGAGGAGCTGGTTAATAATTCGGTATCTGCCCTGGTAGGAGGGGATTTCGGAACAACTGATTGGAATAGTCCCGCTGAAATCAAGAACTTTCTGCTCGGTTTCCTTCCTCAGGTAATGCCATCGGGGGTGAACAGTCAGTCGGCATTTGATGAAATGATCCAGGGATTTGTCGCAGCTTCTGCTGCCTATGATGATTTTGGCAACTCATCACTCACTGATATTCCTGATGAAATCAATATGGGTGATGTGGCACAGAAGGCCATAGCCCTCTATGTAATCGCAGAGGTGTTAAGCAGCACTTCGTACACAAGTACACATTTATATCAACTATCTCAGGGGATAGATCCGGGTAATCCAGTAGGCACGATAACCGATCCATTTGCGGCTGGTACTTCGGTAAACAAAATATTAACAGCTGCCGGAATCGATGTGAGCAATTTTCAATAACAGGAGCACCAAAAGAGTATGTACATGAAGCGATTATCAATACTTATAACTATACTATTCCTCATAGCAGCAGGTCTTGCCTATTCGACTGACAGCTCACTGCTGGAGAAACCCTTTGTGCCGGTGAGTCCGCAGATTATGGGGCAGGGCGGGGCATTTATTGCAGGTGCCCATGGATACAACTCCCTCTTTTATAACCCGGCGGGTTTTGCCAGGTCTGACGGCTCCCTTACCATAACTGATACCACCGCCTGGGTTTACGCCAATCCGGCGAGGTTCATGGATTCTATTGGCAATGCCGGTACCGAGGAGATTACCAATTTTGTAAACCAGGAGATTACAACAGGCGGTTTAGGTTACGGCTTTTCTCAAGGCATCGGTTATGTGGGCAGCGGCCTGGGTCTTGGAGCAGCCTTTATTATGGATTCCTACCTTTACGGTCCCACTGCCCTTGGCGCTGAAGGTGACATTACCTTTACCCTTGGTTTTATTGCCGGCCTTGGTGTGCCTGTTGATCTGTTGGGAATAAGATTCAATTTAGGCGCGGATATCCGGCCAATGATCCGTCTGCACGCGCCATTTGACCATAATACCGCGCTGGATCTGCTTAATGCAGCTATGAGCGGCGGTGATCTTTTAGCATCATTCAACAGCGTAAATGCCATGCATGGTTTCGGCCTCGGTCTGGACCTGGGTGCTATTGCCGAAATGGGTAACCTGAATGTCGGATTATCCATAAGAGATTTTCTTGGCACTTCCTTTAGATACACTGAGAACAGCTTTGAGACCATTATGGATTCTTTAGGGAGTTCCGGCAGTTTTCCCGACAGCGGCACGGAAGTGACTGAAGATTACCATATACCTATGGATGTGGGTGTGGGCGTAGCCTACTATCCGGATTGGGGATTAATGGGTGCTCTAATTGAACCTTCATTCTATGCCGATCTTCAGGATGTAATCGGCGTGATCAGGGATAAGAGATCTCCCTGGGCATTGCTGCATATGGGGACTGAGGTCAGGTTGCTATCGTTCCTGAAATTAAGGGCAGGCTTTAACCAGGGGTACATTACACTGGGTGGCGGAATAGAGCTGTTGTTTCTTGATCTGAATTTGGCGCTCTTTACCAGGGAAATGGGGAAGCATTTGGGCGACAGACCTAATTCAGGAATTACTATTGAAGGAGCCATCCGTTTTTGATTAGAATATAGCTGGTTGAACTAATTTTTATAATAGGGGGCAAAAAATGAAGAATCACGCAAGCCTTATAAGCGGTAGTTTGGTTTTGCCGCTTGTGTTTGTGCTGGCAGGCTGCCAGGCGATCTTCACCTACAGCCCGTTATCTTTTTTACAGAGAGACCCGGCCAACCTGCCCCTGGATCAGAAAATAACCTGGGCCGAGAATGCCCTGGCCAGCGGCGACCCTGAAGCAATGGCAACTGCTTACGCCGCGATTAAAGATGAATCAGGCGTGGACTACCTGGCTGCGAACCTGGCTTTAGAGCTATCCGGAGTACCGCAGCTGCTCTTCGAGGTAATAGAGGGGGATATTGATTATTCAACCATCACCGATATGGAGAATTTTTTACAGCAGCTGGATAGTTCGTATGTAAGTGCAGCGGGCGGTCACTATAACGATACATTAGCCAATGATCCTGGTTCTCTTACGGGTACTGATTATATATTAGGTGCTGCCAGTCTTTTATTCCAAGCGGCGGACTTAAATGGAGGCTCTATGGGAGCAGGGATTGTCACGACTGACGCAGCGGCATTTGCCGCCGCAGGTTTGGGCACAATGTCTGTTGATGATCCTGCATATGAGTACATGGACCAACTAAACACATTTATTGCTGGTTTATAATTACTTAATAATCCCACGGAGGTGATTGATGCGCACCGATAGAAGCACAAAATATTTTTTTACCGTACTATTGCTCCTCCTGTCCGGTTCTCTGCTCTTCGGGGTTACAGTTAATGATCTGGAAATCAGGACCCCTTCGGCGCGAACCGCAGCTATCGGGGGTGTTCATATTGCCTTGGCGGATGATTTAACCACCCTTTTCGCCAATCCTGCCGGTTTCCGCTCCGCCGGCCCCGAGCTTTCAGTTGCAGAGATAACCATGGGCGTCTCAGGGCCTATATTTGACATTGCCAGCTTGATGCTCAGCGGCGAATCAACCGATGATCTGCTTGCCGATCCTGATGTGCAGGATCTGATAAGGGGGATCTATGCGGGCTTAAACCTGCTTGGTCCTATTTCATTTGGTTATGTGGGCAATGGCCTAGGTTTCGGTGTTTTCAACGAGTCAGGCATAAGTTTTTCAGGTGCCGGCACTGTACCCAAAGTAACTACCAACATAGAGGAAGAATTTATATTTGCAGGCGGATACGCCTTTCGTATTCCGCTTCCCCAGACCTTGAACAGCACATTTGACGCCGGAATATTGCTGAAAGCCTTTATCAACACCACGAGCAGCAGCACCAAGGATATTCTCGATCTTATGGATGTCTTTTCCGATACTGTCGCCTTGATCATGAACGAACCTTTTTTTGTTTCCCTGGGTATTGGTATTGATTGGGGAATACTCTATTCCTACAAAGAGGTTTTTTCTGTGGGATTGGTGGGCAGAGATCTTCCCTCTCCGGTGCAGATTAATGAGTATTCTTCTTTCCAGGGCTTTCTTGATAATGAACAACCGGTGAAAACCAACGATTTTTTACCGATTGACCTGAGTTTTGGAATAATGTATCAGCCGGCTCTGGGGAATTTTGAGCGTTATATTAATGATCTTAAATTGATGCTCGATTATGAAGATATCCTTGATTTTCTGACTCATTCGGAAAGCTCTACCAATCCGATTTTACACGTTGGCTTTGGTTGTGAGCTTGATGTGCTGCAGATACTTTCCCTGCGTGCCGGTTTCTACCAGGGGCTTTTGAGCGCCGGTCTGGGGCTGAATCTCTCTGCCTTTACTTTTAATATGGCCATGTTCGGCACAGAGCTTTCCACTGAACCGGGAATGAGGCCTCTCTATAATCTTTTGCTGGGTCTGGAGTTCAGGTATTAAAGGGTTCGCCGCCGGTATCGAGCGCCGGTTTCGGGTGCCGGTTGACATAAAATAACCAAATTGCTAAACTGCCACAGTTTTCAAAATGGGCCGCTAGCTCAGGTGGTAGAGCAACGCCCTTTTAAGGCGTGGGTCGAAGGTTCAAATCCTTCGCGGCTCAAAGGAATATAAAAATAAAAGACCGGTCTTCGCGCCGGTCTTTTATACTTATAGGCTATTTTATTACGGACAGGACTCAAGAATTTAAATACTCTTCAATTATTTCCTGATCAACTAATTGTAGTTCTGTGGCGATATCGCCAAAAAGCTTATCATGGCCATATTTCTCTCTCTGCACCTGGAGAACCTTTTTGACTTGCTCTGTAGTCATGGCGCCGATCCTGATCAAGCCCTCACCAATTTTTTCTTTAACCTGATCTTCCGTGGTCATATAAGCTCCTTTTTATATTGCTGACTCTCTGGTTTTCCG
This sequence comes from Spirochaetales bacterium, assembly GCA_030604195.1. Taxonomy (GTDB): domain Bacteria; phylum Spirochaetota; class Spirochaetia; order SZUA-6; family DRHE01; genus DRHE01. Next base: position 14,635 of record JAUVWI010000001.1, on the reverse strand, counting down.
GAGAAATGTATCAAGTCCGCTATTATTTATATTTAACCTTTGCAGAATTGTCAAATATAAAAAAGCATTCCTCCTGTATAGCTATAACTGAAGAAAAAGAATTGCATTTTGCAGGAAATAAACTAAAATGATGATAATGAGTCATGTTGTCGAAATCGGGATCGAGGGAAAAAGATACATCCCCCTGCTCTCTTTAGAAAAAGATACTGCTGGTACACTTGATCTTACCACGATATCCAGCAGGCAATCACGAGCAATAATAAAGGTATTTCTCCGTAATGATAACCGGCGGCTTCTACGGGAGATTGAGGTAAGTAATATTCCCGCTGACCGAGCGGGGGCGCCGCTGATCAGGCTCCAGGGTGTGCTTGCAGGCCGTAACCTTCTTGTTTTTAAGGTAGAGGTAAACGGTCGGCTACAATCCCGGATAAATATCAGGCTGAAAAATCATAGCAGCCGCAGGAATAAAGGGCTGTTTATTATAATACTACTGCTGCTGGGAGCAGGGATAATATTTTCCTCCTGGCTGTGGCTGGGCAAAAGAAAGGGTAAAGAACCGCCGGTTGCTGCAGTTTTACCGGAAGATGCCAGGCAACCTCTAATAGATAATGCAGCTCAGGATCAGAGCGCTGCGCCTGAGCCGGTAGATAGTGTGGAGCCGGTAGATAGTGTGGGGCCGGTAGATAGTGTGGGGCCGGTAGATAGTGTGGAGCCGCCGGCGAGTGGGGGGCAGGCAGGCGGCAAACCAGCCGGTTCCACAGAGCTGAAGAGAAGCACGGAGCTGATTCTCCCTGAAGATACCATCTATTTTCTGCCGGACAGTTCATTGCTTACCCCGGCTGCTGAAGCAAAGCTTAGAACCCTGCTTTCCCTGCTTCTGGAAAATCCCGAACTGGAAATCGAGATTTTCGGGCACTGCGCCCCTATGGGAAGCGAGGAGGGCAGGGTTAATCTCTCTTTTGAGCGAGTCTGGAGTGTATACGATTTTCTAACAGCTTCAGGCTGGAAGCCGGATATCACTGCGAAGCTGAATGGAGCAGGCTCAAGAAAAGCAGTTACCCGCAACCCGGAAATGCAGCATTTAAACCGCCGGGTAGAAATCCTTATTAGCAGTGCAACAGATTAAACTCCAGCGTCAATAATCACGATCTTTATTGCGCAACCTCAATTAAGACTTCAAGATCCAGGGGTAATACAACGAAATTCTTAATGGGATCATTTAATGAAAAAATATCGGTATTATTACTTGCTGCTGATTTTTCTGTTTACATTTGTAATTGCAGGGGCTGAAGAATTTTACATAGAAGAATATGATTATTTACTGGATATGCCGGCAGGCTGGCAGGTCTATGATGTCTCGGATATATCCAGAGCTGTTTTCGCGAATTCTTCCCTTACCGCAGTGGCTCAGGTGATCTCCATGGCCGGAGAAAGCTATCAGAGCGCTGATGCCATGTATGAAGAGCTCAGAACTGAGATTGGCGCTGAAGGAGATGCAGCGCCTTTCCTCTTTTCCGGCAGAGATTCGGTTTTTTCCGATCTTGGCTTCATCAGTAACGGGAATAAAATGCGCGGTTATTTTGTTTTTATTAACGACCGGAAGTCAGATTTTATATTAATGGCTTTCAGCGGAATTGCTTATTATGAAGAAACTCACGATTTTCTGCTATCCGTTCTCGATTCATTTTCACCGAGCAGCGGGGAAAAATACCATCCAGGTCCGGTGAGTCAGTTCTATTATCCTTTTCCCGGCAGGGATGAACAGCAAAGAGTAGTAATTATCAATAACAGGCAGAGCAGTATTCCTTATGATCAAAAGGAAGTAGCGGCTACACAGGTGCTGATTGAAAGAGAGGCCGGAATACTGGCATCCTATGAAGAGAATGAGAACAGGGTAGAGGCCTGGCAGCGTTATTACCGGATGATCTACAGGGATAATTACCATCGGCTTGATAACCTGCACCAATTCTTGAAAAATATTTTCAGAACCGGGGGAGCAGGGGCGACTGATCTGCCCCGTGACCTGCTTGCCTGGGTGCAGGGTTTCTCCTATTCACGAACCGGAACTCTGGCTGATCTGCAATCCCCTTTATCATCAGCATTAACCCTGACGGGTGACTGTGATTCCCGGGCCCTGCTCTACACCATGTTGCTGCACCGTTTTAAGATCGACGCACTGCTTTTGATATCTGCGCGTTACAGCCATTCGTTGGCAGGGGTAAATGTTCCCGGCCAGGGAGCGCGTGTACAGTTTGGCGATAATAGTTATCTGATCGCTGAAACCACCGCCCAGGTCGATCTGGGTTTGATAGACAGGGACATGGCCGATCCCTCCGGTTGGATCCCCGTGCTCCTGGGGGATTTTTGAAACGCGGCGAAAAACTCATACCGGGTATATTGACAACAGCGGTAAAACTATTTATATTGCGCCATAGCGAATCCTTTAGGGGTTCGCCGGACAAGTCTCCTTCGTCTAGTGGTTAGGACACCGGGTTTTCATCCCGGCAGCAGGGGTTCGACTCCCCTAGGAGATGAAACAAAGCTAAAGGCCGGGATCATACCCGGCCTTTTTTTAGTAGACCAGTCAGGGCGCAACTTACCTGCTAACTTTTCAGAGAACGAAGCAGGGCAAGATTTTCAAGATCCTCTTTCATATCCGGGCCTTTGGGAGTTTCCAGACACATCGGTATTTTTCTAAAGCGGCGGTCATTAACAATAAGCCGGAAGCCCTCCAGTCCGATCTTGCCACTTCCAATATGCTGGTGGCGGTCTCTTCCGGAACCCAGCTCCCCTTGAGAATCATTGAGGTGAATCACCCGGACCTGATCCAAACCGACCCTTTCGTTCAGACGAGTCATTGTATTCTCATAAACCTCTACCCGGGAAATATCATATCCGGCGGCGAAGATGTGACAGGTGTCCAGGCAGATAGAAACCGGAATATCGAACCCCTGCAGAAGATCAAGAATATCGCGCAGCTCTTCAAATTTACTGCCAATTGTGCTGCCCTGGCCTGCAGTGGTCTCCAGCAGGATACGCACCTTTTCTGAAGCCTCAACCCCTGCCAGTTCATAACTTGAAATAATACCCCTGGCAATACGCTCTATTCCCTGGGGGATGCCGCTTCCCACATGGGCTCCTGGATGAAGGACTACCATTTTGATACCCAGCTCCAGAGCACGTTTTAGCTCATCAGCCATGGAGGTTATTGATTTTTCATAAAGCTCATTCTGGGGGGAAGCCAGGTTAATCAGGTAGGAGCTATGGGAAAATATTGAATAGAAAGATGAGGCCTGGCTCCGAAAGGAATCTACGTTTTCTGCTTTCAACGGTGGAGCTGCCCACTGCCGCTGGTTTTTGGTAAAGAGCTGCACCACATCTATTCCAATGGATTTGCCCCTCTCCAGTGCCTTATCCACTCCCCCTGCTGCTGACATATGAGCGCCAAAATTCATTTCAGATCCCCCTGTTGTCTTGAAAAAGAATTCACCTTCTACTAAGATGTGCGGATATGGAAAAATCCATACTTCCGCACTCTATGAAAGGATATCGAATTCACCTGGTAGGGATCAAGGGGACAGGTATGGCCGCTCTGGCCGAGATCCTGCTTTCACGGGGGGCGGAGATTACCGGCTCTGATGTAGCGGAAATTTTCTATACCGACCGTATTCTGCAGGAGTTGGGTATTCCCTATAGGGAATCCTTCTCGGAAAAAGCAATTGACCGGGGAATAGGCCTGGTCATCCATTCCGCAGCCTATAACCCTTCAGATAATGTAGAGTTAAAGGCAGCCCTGTCAGCCGGAATACCGGTTATAAGTTTTCCTGAAGCGCTTGGTGATCTCTCCGCCCAGTATGATTCCAGCGGTATTTCCGGAATACATGGAAAGACAACAACTGCGGCAATGGCCGGAATACTGCTTAAGTACCTGGATTTACCGGCAACCATACTGGTTGGTTCTGAGCTGGCTGCCTTTGGCGGCCGCTCCTCCCTGGTACAGGGCGATCATTATTTTGTGGCTGAGACCTGTGAATATCGCCGCCACTTTCTCTATTTTTTTCCGAGGCGGCTGGTTATTACCAATATTGAACCTGATCATCTGGACTACTATCATGATCAGGAAGATCTTATCTCAGCATTCACCACCTATGCGCTGAATCTGTCTCCAAAAGGCGCTCTGATCTATTGTGCGGATAACGCGGGAGCTTTGGAGGCTGTAAAGCGGGTAAGCAGAAAAAGAGATGATTTAAAGTATATTCCCTACGGGCTGGCGGCTGTAGGGCCATACAGGCTGGTAGAAATAAAGACAGCTGCGGGAAAGACCTCTTTCCGGATGGCAGGGATTAATCGTAACTTTACCATGCGTATTCCGGGAGAGCATTCCGCCCTGAATGCAGCAGCAGCAATCGCTTTAGTGCTGGAAATTCTAAAAAGTGAGCGTAAAGAAGTGATTCCTTCAGATTGGGATAAGATCGGTCAGGCGCTTCTTGATTTTACCGGTTCCAGAAGGAGGAGTGAAGTAGTGGGTGAAGCGCGGGGCGTGCTCTTCATGGATGATTATGGCCATCATCCCACAGAGATCACAAAAACCCTGGCGGGAATCAAGGCTTTCTACCCGGACAGGCGTCTGGTTGTGGACTTCATGTCCCATACCTACTCGCGCACCAAAGCCCTGTTGGCAGATTTTGCCCGCAGTTTCGGTGCAGCGGACGAGGTAATTCTCCACCGGATATATGCCTCGGCTCGTGAGGAGAAACTGCCGGGAATATCCGGTGAGAAGCTCTTTCAGGAAGTGGCCAAACATCATACCCGGGTAAAGTATTTCCACAGGGTCCTGGATGCACTTCCCTATCTGACTGCCGGCCTGAAGGAGGGTGATCTTCTGATTACCATGGGGGCGGGTAATAACTGGGAGCTGGGGAAACGGCTTTATGAAAAATTCAGAGGAGAGATTAAATGAAGAGTATGACCGGTTTCGGTTTTAGTGAATATCGGAATGAGAAGATCCATCTATCACTTAATTTAAAATCCTACAATAACCGTTTTCTGGATCTCTATGTCTACCTGCCGCAATTTCTGGCCCCTCTGGAGCCCAGGGTCAGGGATTTCCTTTCACAGAGAATAATCCGCGGCCGCATTGAGCTGGCGCTGAAAGTCAGTGAATTTGAGGAGGATATGGAGGTGCGGCTGGACAGGAAGAGTGTTCAGGCCTACCGGCGGATACTGGAGGAACTGGCCGCGGAAGCGGGAATAACCGAAGCTATCAGGCTTTCCCATTTATTAAGAATTGAGGGAATTATCAAACTCAATAAAACCAGGGAAATAGATAAATACTGGCAGCTGCTGGAGCCCCTGCTGGTGGAGGCCTATAATGAGTTTGAAGAGACAAGAAACAGGGAGGGTGAAAGCACCTGCAAGGATATTGAGAGTAATCTGTCGATTATCGAAGATCAGCGGCTATTCATTGAGCAGGCTATTCCTGAGTTGGAGCAGTTTATAAAAAGTGAACTCCGCTCCCGTTTCGAGGAGCTCCTGGGTGATGCAGTGGATGAAACACGTATCTATTCGGAAATGGCGGTAATGCTGATGAAAGCTGATGTTAATGAAGAAATTGTGCGCCTTGCTTCGCACCTGAGCAGTTTCCGCTTCACCATGGCAAAGGAGGGGGCTGTGGGTAAGAAGCTTGATTTTATCTGCCAGGAATTGAATAGAGAGATAAATACCATAGGCTCTAAGAGCCAGCTCGCCGCAGTTAATGAGGCGGTGATCACCGTGAAAGATGCTATAGAAAAAATCAGGGAGCAGCTCAGAAATGTTGAATAATCTGCGGATCACGATTTCCAGTAAGAGCGGCTGCGGGAATTCCACAGTATCCGGTATGCTGGCCCGGAAACTGGGGTTGAAATTGATAAATTATACCTTTCATGATCTGGCTGAAGAGAAAAAAATGGCTTTTGAAGAGCTCTGTCTGCTGGCAGAGAATGATGATAAATATGATATTTTCGTGGATAAACACCAGGTGGAGCTTGCCTCTTCCGGGAAATGCATAATGGCCTCGCGTCTGGCGATCTGGCTGTTAAAGAATGCTGACCTGAAGGTATACCTTGAGGCTTCTCCGCAGGTGCGCGCCGCCCGGATTGCGGGGAGAGAAGGTTTAAGTATTGACCAGGCCTTAACAGCCATGGCTAAGCGTGATAAGCGCGATCATCAGCGTTACTTGAGACTGTATGGAATAGATATCGATAAATACGACTTTGTGGATCTGGTTGTTGATACGGAAAAGGGTGATCAATTTTACGTTGTTGACCAGATCATTAAGAGAGTAAAAAATATTTAGCTATATCTTTACAATTGGCTTGAATTTTGCTACATTATTTCCATGACAATTCCCTTGGATCTTTTACTTTCAAATGACAGCAATGCGTACCAGTTGACAAACGCCGCTATCAAGCGGGCTTTGCAGATAAATCTGGCGGGCGATGATGAGATAGAGGCCAATAAGAGCAAAGTGGTTTCCACCGCTATTAAACAGATTTTAACTGAAAAGGTTAGATACCGTCTCGAATCCTGAATCAGCAGAAAAAACAGTTCTACCCATTATTATTCTCCTGGGGCCCACCGGGGTTGGTAAAACCGAAACTGTTAATAAGCTCTTTGATTCCAGCTATGAGATGATTAATGCTGATTCCATGCAGGTTTACCGTTATCTGGATATCGGCTCGGCAAAACCCTCCAGGCAAACACTGGAGCGGATTAAATATCACCTGATCGATCTGGTTGAGCCCTCTTTTCAATTTAATGCCGGAATGTTTGTGCATCACACTGAAGACTTGATCAAGGAGATAAGGGGACGCCGGAAAATGCCGGTTATTGTGGGCGGCACAGCCTTTTACCTGCGTAATTTCATATTCGGTCTGCCAGCTCCCCCCCCCGGAGACCTGGAAATCAGGCAAGAGCTGCAGCAGCTTTATATAAAAAAGGGAAATTCATTTCTCTACAGTAAATTACGGGAAGTAGATGCCCGGAGCGCTGAAAAAATAGCGGTTGCAGATACCTACCGGATAATAAGAGCCCTGGAAGTTTTCCGGACAACTGGTAAGCCGCTATCATCTTTCCAGGTTCCCGCCACCATCAGAAAGGATTACAACTTCCTGCTGATCGGGCTTAATAGGAAAAGAGAGGAACTCTATAAAAGAATTGACAGCCGTGTTGACAAGATGTTTGAGCGGGGCCTGGTTAAAGAAATTGTAAGTCTACTGGAAAGGGGCTGTAAGTGGGATGATCCCGGTATGCAGGGAATCGGCTATCGTGAATTCTTTGAGATGCAGAAGGGGTGTTTGTCTATTGAGGGGGTGCGTGAATTGATTAAGCGTAATTCCCGCAGATACGCAAAAAGGCAGCTCACCTTTTTCCGGTCGCTGCCTGAAGTGCTCTGGTTCTATCCTGGCCAGATAACCGAAATCAGGGAAACAATCAGCCGCTTTCTGGATAAACAGGCGCATAAATCTCCACTTGACTCCCTGCCGCCTTCTTTTGCATAATAAACGCTTTAAGGCAGCTATGATCTTGACAGGTTCAGTTGAAAAATATCAAAGCGACGCTTTTTTTAGGTTTAGTCAAATATTAGCAAAGGAGGTAATTTAGATGCCCTGCGGAAAGAAAAAGAAACGACATAAGATTGCCACGCATAAGCGAAAGAAAAAATTGCGAAAAAGCAGACATAAGAAGAAATAGTTTATTTTTATGAGGCCGCCTACGGATAATCATGGTAGGAGAGCTTTGTGAAGTTAATTTATAAAAAATTAATTATATTACCTTTATTATTAATCGCCGCTTTATCCGGTTCCGAGAGTCTCTGGGCTCCCGGTTCCGGCGGTTTATTGTCCGGGGATGGGCGTTTAACTCCCGGAGATATTGTAATTGTGGAAATAGACAGCTCCTCCTCTCTCTCCTTTACTTCCACGAGCAGTGATACCAAGAGCCTGATCCTGGAACTGAGCGGTGGTGAATATGGCGAGCTTTTTTCATTCCTTCCCTCGGGTTCATCGCGCGGGGATCGTTCGGTTAAGGGCAGTGAAGAGTATGAGATTAAAAGCTCTATCGGAACCCGCGTGGAGGAAATAGATGATACCGGCAGGGCGCTTATCAGGGGTGTGCGCAGTGTATCCTTCGAGGGCAAAGAGGAATCTATTACCCTGACCGGCTGGCTTGAACCGGCTTTTTTGGGCTCTGATAAGCGGATAGCTTTTTCCAGGCTGGCGGATGCCAGGCTGATCTTCCGTACCCTGCTTGAGCCGGGCAGGGGAGTCGTGGCCGGCCGGGATATAGAAGAAGTGAGCAGAAGCCTTCCTGCGGGCACAGGCCCCATTGGTACAACTACCGAAGGCGCCGGTGGGGAACCCGGAGCTTCAATGCCGGCAGCAGCCCGGGCCGGCAGCGGATATCAGCTCACAGATTCACGGAAAAACGAACTTTTACTACTGTATATTAATCGGATTGTTGATATAATCTTTAAATAGGTAAATAGCACCAATGAATAAATATCCTCTTCTCTCTTCAATCGATGGTCCTGATAGTCTTAAGGCTCTACCCGCTAAAAAATTAGGGTCCCTGGCGCGGGAAATACGCAGGCTTATTATAGATGTGGTAAGCGCAAATGGCGGCCACCTGGCCTCCAATCTTGGCGTGGTGGAGCTGACTATTGCCCTGCACCGGGTCTTCGAATCTCCAAAAGATAAAATAATCTGGGATGTGGGACACCAGTGCTATACTCATAAGTTGATCTGCGGCCGCAGAGAAGAATTTTCTTCCCTGCGCCGGATGGGCGGTATTTCCGGCTTTCCTAAACGCGCGGAAAGCGAACATGATATTGTAGATACGGGCCATGCCTCCACCTCAATTTCTGCGGCTCTGGGAATACTTGAAGGTATGAGCATCAGTAAAACAGCGGGCAAGGTTGTAGCGGTTATCGGGGATGGCGCCCTGACCGGGGGCATGGCACTGGAGGGGTTGAATTATACCAGCCATTTAGGCAAAGGGCTGATTATTATTTTGAATGACAATAATATGTCCATCAGTGACAATGTGGGGGCAATATCTTCGCATTTAAGCCGCTTAACCGCCACCCATTTTTACCAGCTTTTTCGACGGAATTTTGACAATAGTGTAAGACAGATACCCTTTATCGGAGAACCGCTTATGCGCCTGATCTACCGGATGAAAAAAGGGATGAAGGCCCTGATTTTCAGGGAGACACTCTTTTCTGATTTTGGCTTTGAATATATTGGGCCGATCGACGGCCACAACATACGCCTGCTCACCAGCGTGCTTAATAATGTCAGGAGAATAGATAACCCGGTGGTTGTGCATGTAACCACAATCAAGGGTAAAGGATATATTCACGCAGAAGGCAATCCTACCCTTTACCATGGGGTTTCTCCCTTCTCTATTTTTGACGGCAAGATCGAATCCAAAGGGAATCTGACCTTCACCGATGCTTTTTCAGGGATCATGACCAAACTTGCTGCTGAAGATAAAAGGATAGTAGGTATAACTGCTGCTATGACCGACGGCACCGGCCTGGCTCTCTTTAAGGCCAGGTATCCCGGGCGCTTTTATGATGTAGGCATTGCGGAACAGCACGCAGTAACCTTCGCTGCCGGCCTGGCTACAGCCGGGCTTAGACCCGTGGTTGCCATCTACTCCACTTTCATGCAGCGGGCTATTGATCAGGTTATACATGATGTTGTGCTGCCGGGGCTGCCCGTAATACTGGCTTTAGACAGGGCAGGTGTGGTGGGTGCCGATGGTGAAACCCATCACGGGGTCTTTGATATTTCCTTATTCAGGTCAATACCATCTCTGACTATTCTCGCTCCGGCCACTAAAGGTGAAATGGAGAGCATGTTCCGCTATGCGCTTAGTCTGGATAAACCGGTGGTAATCCGCTACCCGAAAGCAGCCTGTGCCGAAGAATCGCCGCTTTTTTCCCTGGAGCTTAAAGAGGGTAGAGGAATCCATATTGAGCAGCATAACAGCCGGGTGTTGCTAATCGGGGTCGGCGGAATTATGACAGAAGCACAGAGAGCCCTGAAGGTATTGGCTGAAAAGAAAATAACTGTGGATCTCTACAACCTGCGCTTTATCAAGCCCCTTGATGAAGAGTATCTGGCAAATATTTTAGCCGATTACGAATTGGTTGCTCTTGTTGAAGAGGGAATAGCCCAGGGGGGAATAGGCGAGTATGTTGCCGCAATTATCAATAAGTATAACCTTGAGGCCGGCTTTCTGCCCCTGGCTATTACAGACCGTTTTTTGCCGCAGGCTTCAAGAAGTGAGCTTCTCAAGCTGTGCCGGCTGGATGGCGAGGGCATCGCAGCCTCGATATCTGATTGCCTCGCTGTTCTGAATATCAACTATAACGTATTAGATCAAAACAGCCATCCGTGGCTTGTAAAAAAATAAAAGGAGAAAGAAAAGATGAAAATTAAAGTCAAGAACAACGTGGATTGGGTTGGTAAAATTGATTGGGAATTAAAGAAATTTCACGGTAATGAGTATTCGACTCATAGAGGGTCAACTTACAATTCTTATCTCGTCAGGGAAGGAAAAAATTTGGTAATTGATACTGTATGGAAACCCTTTGCCAAAGAATATGTTGATAACTTGAAAAATGAAATTGAATTAAGAAAAATAGATTATGTAATCGCCAATCATGCAGAAATTGACCATAGTGGTGCTCTTCCTGAACTAATGCAATATATTCCTGACACGCCCATTTACTGTACTAAAAATGGAATTAAATCTCTTAAAGGTCATTATCATCAAGACTGGAATTTTCATCCTGTTAAAACAGGCGACAAAATTGAAATTGGGAATGGAAAGGCATTGATTTTTGTAGAAATGAAAATGCTTCATTGGCCCGATAGTATGGCTTGTTATTTAACAGGAGATAATATTTTATTCAGCAATGACGCTTTTGGTCAACATTATGCAAGTGAATATATGTTTAATGATCTTGTTGATCAAGCTGAGTTATATTCAGAGTGTATTAAATATTATGCAAACATTTTAACGCCATTTAGTTCCATCCTTGAAAAGAAAATTAATGAAGTTCTATCATTAAAATTACCTATTGACATTATCGCAACAAGTCATGGTGTTATTTGGCGTGATAATCCTATCCAGATAGTAGAGAAGTATATTTCCTGGGCCAAGAATTACCAGGAAAATCAAATAACAATTCTTTATGATACTATGTGGAATGGTACAAAAATAATGGCAGAGAATATTGCATCAGGTATTAAAAAATCTGATAGCAAAGTAAATATAAAATTATTCAATATAGCAAAAGCAGATAAGAATGATATCATCACTGAAATATTTAAATCAAAGATAATTCTTGTTGGTTCGCCTACAATCGGTAGAGGTATAACAAGTGCAACAGCCGGTATCCTTGAGGAGATTGAAGGTTTAGGATTTAAAAATAAAAAAGCGGCTGCCTTTGGTTGTTATGGCTGGAGCGGTGAATCTGTAGATAAATTGAGCAATTTACTGACAAAATCAGGATTTGAACTGATAAATCAAGGAATAAAATGTTTATGGAATCCGGATAATGAAAGTATAGAGAAATGTATTGCATTTGGAACTGAAATAAGCAAGTAATAGAAATTGACGTCCGACACAGCGCATAATTCCAGGTTGAAAGCTCAGTTCGTTCCGTGCTTCATTGTTGGACAATATTTGTTGGTCAAGAGCGCCCAACGGGAATCGAACCCGTATCATCAGCTTGGAAGGCGCTCAAAAGCCGTCTATACGCTCAATTATTTTAGTTTACGTGCTATATATTACATAGATTACACTGTCTGTCAAGCATTCATCGACATTTTATCGACAGTAGACCCTGTGAGTAGTGGTCTCGGGATCTTTAAAGTGAAAGATTAGGCGGACAATCCTTAGACTCCTGGTGTGATTAACAAAATAGGGAGGGACCGCAACTTAAGATTTTAATATTCCTTTTTCCGTTAATAATTGGATATACTGTTTATAGCTTACGGAGCATAGTAAAAACTGCCGTAGCAGATAAGTGCTGTCGAGCTTGAGTTGTCGGCGGATGGCCAAGAGTAAATCGTCACCATAGACGCGATGTTTCTTTGAGCTGGTTGATATCTTAGTTCGAATCGTCGTCTTTCGCTTGTTATAGTAAAGGACGTAGTAACGATGATCTTTATTATCTAATCGAAATCCCTTGTTCAAGAGCCCTTTTTCTATCACTTTACGTTCAAGCGGTGCCATAGAGAGCTATAACTCAATATATTCCATATATTTGGCTTTAAGGGATTTTGCTTCAGGAGTCAGACTATCTAATGGGGTATGTATCCAGTTCTCAAGATCAACTCGAAAGAAGTCGTAAAACTCTGACATGGCTTCGTCGGGTGTATCTCCAGATTCGTAGATTTCAAGATCAGGATTACTGGCGTAAGTGTGTCCTTTTTCAGAGGTAACTATGACGAGCAATTCCTTCCGAAGTTTCCGATCAATTCCCGGTATTTCTATAATCTCATATTTCTTCTTAGCAGCTGCAAGGGAGGCCTTCTCCGCTATTTCCTTATAATTTGCTGCTCCTAGGATATCTTTAAAATACTCCTCTTCCTCAGAAGAAATCGTTTCTAATAGAAGTCTTTCTATGAATATTTCAAAGGCATGGTTAAAGAAATCGCATCCCTCTTGCTCGAAGTGATCGTATGCTTCGGTAGTTACTAATGGCCCTACCTCAATACGACATATCCGATTGTATCCAATCGTAATATTTCCTAATAATTCCTTTGCGAATCGATATTCCTTTTCTAGGAAAGGCCAGAAGTCATGACTGAATTGAAATGATAGAGGTTTATTATCAGGATTGTACTGGTTATTGAACCATTCTTCATAGAGATTAAAAGACCTCAAAGGATAAAGATTCTGGTTATGAATCATCATTTTACCCATTATGTAATGACCGAGGAGATTAAGGTCTTTGTACTTTTGGAGACCCTCTTCTACAATTGACAGGAACTTGTCATATCGCTTTGCATGAAAATAGACTTCTCCAAGGGCGACAAAATCCTCCGGCTCCACCTTTCCTTTATTATGTAGACTTTCAAGTTCATACTGATACCTTTTAAGCGTAAACGTATCAATGCTGCTATCAGTAGTATAGGAAAGACGATCATTCACTTCCTCAGATAGCCTAACTGGCCGAGACCTCAACGACATGATGTATTTTCCCTAATTAATGCAAATATCGAATTATACTCTATAGGAGAGTTCGTAAAGTACCGCCTTCCATACCGTTTTTAGAGCGTCAGAAAACAGCCTGGCACTCTCGAAAAGCATGCTGTCACGTTATTATTGGCAATAAATAGCTTTAAGTCAAGTAAAAAAAGAGCCGGGTGTTTATCTGGTATTTCACTACCTGCAGCAAAGACGAATCCCTCGTGCTCACGTTTATGTGTTCACCCATCCTGTACAAAAATATAGTCCATAAATCCACCCTAGTCAAAAATAAAAAAGCCCACGGTTTCCCAGGGGCCTGCTGCTCAGTCGTCTACGCCAAGACGTTCTCCTTTCATTGTGTTACAAAGCACCGCCTATGTTATTTTAGTATGTCTTTTTGCTCATCCAGGGAAAACGAATCATGCACGTATAGATTCAAGGTCGTCGAGCTGCTGGAGTGGCCGAGCTGCTCCTGCACTGCTTTAACTCGACCAGTTTTCTTTATGGCTATTGTGGCCCAGGTATGCCGCAAAGTATGCGCTGAGATTTCGCGGTTAAGAATCTTCCGCCCGTAGCGCTTAATCGACATGGAAATGTATTCCCGCCGGTATGGCTTTCCGTGGTGTTCAAAGAGATAGGACTTTCCCTGGAAGTGCTCTTTAATCCGATCCCCCAGGTCAACAGAGATCCCGACCTTTCGCTCTTTCCCGCCTTTACCCCGGATCCGGATCACATAATAGTCACCGCGTTTCTTAATATCCGAATTGAGAATACCCAGCAGCTCAGAGATACGCAGTGCTGTATAGGCCAGCATTTCAATCATCAGGGAGAGGTACGCCGGGGAACCTGCCATAAGCTTCTTAATCTCTCGTACGGACAAAACCATATCCTTGCTAACGGTTCCCTTATCTCTTTTTTTGCGCTTAATCTCTTTGAGAGCCTGTTGAATCTCATATTTCTCCGCTACCGTCATTTTGCCTTCAGCATGGTCAAGAGCATAGCGGATCCGATTGACTGCAGCATCCGCGTAATGATTATAGGTAGAGGCGGAATATACCCGGCCAACAAAAGGCCCTTCGGTCTGGATCCCCTCGATGTTATTCAGGAAAGCAATCAAGCCAGGGTATGAAAAATCGTAACCTCTTTCCCCTAGGAAATCGACAAACCGTTTAGCTGCATACTTGTAACACCCTGGAGTATCCCGGAGTATCAAATTTGAATCTGCCGGCTTGCTCGGTATCAATGATAATACCATAATAGCCTATTGACTTAGCTCATCAGACTCTTTATATAGCAGGGAACTAAAACGGATGTAACAACAGGCTGTCCCGCAACTATGTCTGGAGCGAATATTCATGCATCAGGAACCTTTTTTTTGCTT
>JAUVWI010000088.1 GCA_030604195.1 Spirochaetales bacterium | reverse complement strand
CATGCATCAGGAACCTTTTTTTTGCTTAGATTTCATATCTTTACATGCATTGCTGTAAGGATACTTCCTATAATCACTTTGCGAGAAGGTCTGAATTAATTGATGAGCAAAGTCAATAGGCTATAATTTAAATATCAGCATAATTTCATTAGCTTCTATATAATAGTTCGGGTATAGCTGCTCCAGCCATCTTACACCTCAACAAGCACTTTTCCCATTACCTCAAGGCAATAGCTGCAGGTGCTGCATCTTTTATTACATGATGATGTTTTTTCAAACCAGTCTTGAGGAAAAGAATCATTATCAATAATGCTGGGAGCGAATAATAGGGAGAAGCCTGGTTCAAAGAGGTCCAGCAGATTACCATGATGTTTTTCGGCCGCATAAGATGCGACAACTAAACGCGGATTAGAGTGCATCCTGGTGGCCAGTTTTACGGTTTTAAAGATCTCATTATAATTATGAAGATCTTCCGGGCGGATCCAGGAGTTCTTCAGTACAGCTGCCTGGTTTTTTTTATTGCTTAAATAATTCCAGCACCCGTGGGGATCAAAATTTTCAATATTTTTGATTTCGTCGATTTCCATTTCATGAGCTACTGTGTTGTCATGAAATGTCTGCCAGGAACAGAAATTCAGGCAGCCGCTGTTGGCGAGTATAACAAGCTTTTTACCATTATTATCCGCCCATTCCGATAATTCCCTGATTCGTTCAATATCTCTGTTGAATTCACGCTGCAGGTGAAAGGAATCGAAAAGCCCGGAAAGATATCCCATCCCTTCAATCGTGCCTATTCTCATATTCACCGAAGCCCGCACCTCAATATTTTGAAAGTGCTTTTTGATTACATGGGCAATCATGGGTGAAGCAGTTGTAACGATATCTAATTCACCAACTTCGATTTGAATATAGTCGATAATGGAAAAAATCTTATTCTCCAGGTATTGGGACAGAGAATATTTTCCATAACAATTTGCATTGAGCAGCAGATCGAGCTTGATCCCTAACTTTTTTATTTTTCGTAAATCAGACAGGAGAGTTGCTGAAGCGGACCAGTCTACGAATCCACGCCTGTTCGCCAGGAGCGCCCGCCCGGTCGGTATATCGACCCATGGGAAATATACCTCACTTATATGTTCTCTGTAATCTTTGACAATATCAATAAAGGATTGCTCGTCTTCTTCTGCTAACTGATATCCTATGGAAAATGCCATGGCTAATCCGTATCGAGTTTGGTGCTGGTTCCGGTCTGTGAACCGGCAGGAGGCAGCTGCAAATCCCTGTATTCCGACCAGTCTATCTTCCAGGGTTTTTTTCTTCTGAAGGGCTTTTTAAATTTTAAGGTTAGCATGTTTCTTTTTTCAAGGCTCTCCAGGCAGGCGCGCGTACATCCTCTGGAACCACAGATAGCCTGCCCGCTGTTGTATAGCTTATTCGGGCGGTAATAAAAGGGGGATATATGGTTGGGCATAATATCCTCAAATCCCTTTAAATAATTGCCCTTTATTTCCGGGTCATTTATCTCCTTTGCTCCCCGAAATGCCAGATCGCAGCCATCGGTGTCTACTGCTCCCCACTCCAGTTCATGTCCTGCTACAGTTACGCTAATGCTATTTTCTTTGCTGATTGCTCCGCCCGGGCAATCATTTACGCAGCTCATACACTTATTGCAGAGCTCAGGTCCCTCATAGATAGGATCTGCTATAAGTTCCAGTTCTGTTAAAATTATTCCCACACGAACAGCAGGTCCGAATTCGGGGGTGATAAGCATCTTGCTCCAACCGATCTCACCGAGTCCGGCCATGAAAGCGGCAAGCCTTAAGTGGACCATAATATCCGGAGCGGGTTTCCCGGGTTCGACGGGTTTACTCCAGTAGGGTCTGAGTCCTCCTTTATTATCAATCGCCCGCCAGTCGCTCTGGTGGCCCATGGGGAAAGCTTCATAACCCATGTCCTCGATATGTCTACATAAATTGATAACCATCAGCGGCAAATAGTTATAAGTAATAGCGCCATATCCCATGGAGGAATAATTGCTGAAAAAGGTGCCTTCCTCGATCCCCCTGAGGGAACCCCTTAATACCCTCACACCGATTACAACACAGGATTTTGCTTCAGGCATAATGTAGCGGGGGTCCATCTGCATGGGCGCTCCTTCGAACCTGTCCATTGTGGTTATGCCTACCAGGTCGGCGCCGAATGTTTTTGCCTGGTTTTTAATCTCCCTGGTAATTTTTTTAAGATTCACTGTAATCCTCCATCATTAGTAATGCGCGCCCCTGGCATGCTATCCGCTGTCGTTCTTTATATCCCAATTACTATAAGTGAGATCGTAATGAAATTAACTACTCCTACGATGAGCGCAGAGAATAAACCAATTATAAGTGGTTTTATGCCCAACCCTCTAAACATACCTATATTTGTACTCAACCCTACGCCGGCTAAAGCAACAACCAGAAAGTTTACAGCCCAGTTTTTTATAAATCCACAGATTTCTGTCCAGGGTGCATTACCTATCAATCCAAAAGCTTTGCCGCCGTTAATGATTCCTGCATCGCCAATCGAGCGCAATACGGCGAAGGAAAGAAATCCTATAATAAAAATTGGAAATAACTTACCGATACTGGTTATTCTGTTTATTGATTTATCCTGTTTGGCCTTTTTACGAGAATAGTAAAATGCCATAAAAGGAATAACAACTATCATAAAAACATTACGCACTAATTTAGTGACAGTTGCTATGTCAATTACCCTGGGTTGCGAGAACACATCGGCATAGACCAGCGCAGCTCCGGTTACCTGTGAGGTGTCATGAATTGAGGTGCCTAAGAATAGTCCGATTTTTTCTATATTCCCTTGAAAAATGACATTAGCAGCGTATGGATATAGAAGGGTGGCTAAAATTCCAAAGATAGTAATTACTGCCACGGCATAGGCCACTTCCTCATCTTTCGCCTCGATAGCCGGTCCGGTAGCAACAATAGCTGATACGCCACATATGGAGGTGCCGACAGCAATAAGAGTTCCTAATCTTTCAGGGAGTTTAAGCCATTTGCTTAACAGGCTGCAAAAGAATAATGCGCTTAGTATGCATATAATTACAATCGGCACACTCACCGCTCCAAGCTTAAGAACTTCAACAATACTCAGACGAATCCCAAGAAATACAATTCCGAGACGCAATACCTTTTTAACTGTAAATGTTAGGCCCGGCTTTATGAATTTAGGCAGAGGAATGATATTACCTGTAATTATACCGAGAAGAATAGCCATCATCACAGCCGAAATTGGCGACTTTTCAAAACCCAACAGGTTGACACCAATGTACTTGCTCAGGTAAATGCTTAACCAGGCAAGTGAAATTGCTACAAGCAAACCCGGTATTAAAAAAACCGCCTCTTGGATCGATACTCCAAGTAAGCTCTTTTCCCATACACTTAACGTACGAACAGATTTAACCTCATTTATTTTGTACAATTCCTGATTCCTCATTATATTATTTCATCTCTAATGGATTGAACTTCTCCTACTCTTTTTAAGGTTAGTGACGGGTAATTGTCATAAATCCTTGAAAATTTCTTATCCACCTGCTTGCGCATTTTTTCTTGCAGGCTATTACCTTCTAAATCGCATTCAACTAATAGAGGACCAAATCTTTTCACTCTGATAATCCACATAGCCTGAGCCAGGCCAAGTTCTTCTTGCCAAAAAACATCTGCAACCTCGGTAATACACTGCCCATATTTTGCGCCAAGCCCATATCCTACAGTTGAAAGGTAAACCGCCCCGTACTTTTTAAAAACATTTTTATATACATCTTCCTGCATGCCTCCCTTTCCAATAATGGCTTTTACACCGAATTCACGCATAAGCTTTGGTATATACTTAGCGAAACGAAAACTAGCTGTACCTGTCACCGATGCCATTCTAAATTCACCAGAACTTTCCTGCCTCACAGCGGGAGAGCAGTGGAAATTCACATTGCACATCTTCTCCAAATCAATTGGAGGCTTTTGCCCCTTATCCAGAATTTTTTCATATACTCTAATGCGACCGGTAAATATTAAGCCGTCCAGATACACAATATCACCAATTTGAAGCAACTTTAAATCCTCATTTTTTAGAGGAATGCTGAGCCTTTTCTCCTTCATATGCATTCTCCTAATTGATACCTTCCCTGCGATAGAATTCTGTAAACCATTCTGGATCTTCTCTGAAGCTTACAGAATTATCAGAAAATATCCTGGCTGTGGCTCTCCGGGCAGCAAAACAAAAGTGATGTATTGAAACAGGCAAGCCACCAGTATGGGTATAGGCTATTTCAATATGAACATCCATAATTGAATTTGAACCTTTAAATCCCATTGGTCCGAATCCAATATCATTGCCTAACTGTATTAGCTCCTCTTCAAGACCTGCTATATCCGGATCTGGATTTCTATGACCTATTATACGCAGACATGCAGCTTCCTTCCCGATTCTAAAGCAGACATCCTTTGTTCCTCCCAGGCCAATTCCGACAATAACCGGCTGGCACGATAATCCTCTGTGGAAGCCTGCACTCAAACAATCCAGGAAGAATTTTTTTATTCCGGTAATTCCATCACTGGGGAAAAGCATCCTGTAATCACTTCCAAAAAGCCCACCTTTATGCACCGTGGTTAAGTCTATCCAGCTTCCTTCCGGTTCAAAAGAATATTGAATAGATGGCGCATGAATGCCGACATTATTATTCATATCTTTTCTGGTCAGGGGATGAACTCTGTTGGGCCTTAGAGGAATAGAATGTGTTGCCTCGGCGGTTGCCTGACGCAAGATACTTTCCAAAGAAGCAAATCCGCCTTCAATATGAACATCATTACCACATTTTACATAGAATCTCGGCAGCCCTGTATCTGCACAAAGCGGCCGTGATTCTTTTTCAGCAATTTCGTAATTTTCCTTTATCGATAATAAGACAAAACGCGACAAATCATTTTCTTCTTCTGAATATATTCGATCGATTGATTTTCTAACATCCTGAGGTAATATCATTGCAGCCCGTTTATGCAATTCCAATGCTACTTGTTTTAGAATATCTTTCTTTATCGCCAATAATTGTACTCCTTCCTTATTACTTTATTGCAGTAATATCCGAATAATAAATCATCTGAACAAAGGCAAAGAAAAATCTGTTTCAACAATTTCACAGTCAAACATGATGTCTCTAACCGGAAATTCATTTTCATCAATCCTTTTAATCAGTAATTCAGTTGCAGTTTTTGCAATATTTTCAATTGGTTGTTTAATTGCTGCAATCGGATATTTTAAAAAATGAAACCATTTTCGATAATCAAAGGAAATCAGGTTAACATCAAATGGAACCCTTATTCCAAGCTCTTCTACCATCAGCAACACCAAATAGCAAATGTTAGCATTACCACAAATAATACCATCTATAGATTTGTTCTTAAGATACCATTCTTTAATTTTAGCTGCGGCTCTATAATCATTATAATCAATTATCTTGATTAGGGACTTATCAAAAATATTACTATTTGAACAAGCTTCAATAAATCCTTTTAACCTTATTTTATTGGTGTAGTCTCTCTCTTCATATCCGATAAAACCAATCTGCTTACATCCCTTAGCTAATAAATAACTTACAGCGGTCTGGCCATATTTAAAATTATCAATTCCTACATAATCTGAATTGTATTTATCATTCTTTCTATCAATCTGTACAAAATGTATATGCTTTGAAGCTAAAATATCAATACTTGCCTTATTATCAATTGGAGAATAGATAAGACCATCAATTCCTTTCTGTAACAGCACATCTAAATTATATTTTTCTTTGTCAACATTCTGCTCTGAATTGCATACAATTACATTATAGCCTATAAGACTGGCATATTTGACAATTTCCCCTACTAAAGCGGAAGAAAAATATCTTTTAATTTCCGAAATCAAAAGGCCAATAAGCTTTATTTTCTTTCCCCTTAATCCCTGAGCAACCATATTTGGTTTGTAATTGAATTTATTAATAATATTTTGGATTTTATCTTTTTTTTCTTCGCTTACAAATCTTGTCTTATTTACAACATGAGAGACGGTAGATACAGAGACTTCTGCAAGTCTGGCAATTTCAGCCATATTAACTGACTCTCTTTTATTCGATTTCTGGTTCATAGAATTGAATTACAGATTAATTTCGAAATGGTAGGCAGTTTTTCCAGTTCCATGACAATATTGATAAGCAAATCAGCTTTTTCTCTGGTGCATATTCCTGATATTTCAGCACACCTGTAAAACTTATTCAAAATATCCTCTGTTGTCATCGCTTCAGGACCAAATGCTTCTCGAACAGTACGATAGCATATTATTGTTTCACCATTTTTTTTCCTTACCTTCACCGCATTATATTCGTTTCCATCCGGAGCCCATTCAGTATCATTGGGTTTGGGAGATGGGATCTCTTCCATTGATGTTCGCAAGATAACCCGCTCAGCTAATTTTATTATATCTTTATTCTTCAAAACCTGCTCATCAGTAAAATCTAAGGGGTCAGCTCGGCCCCGAAGCAGCCCCAGGGCGACACCATATGCAGATGTAAATTGAGCGTTTATATGGGGATTCAACCCGATTTCAAAGGGTCCTGTTGTCAAGCCAACAGTTTTTCCACCCATATAAATTTCAACATCCTTAATGTCCGATAATTTAAAATTGTGTTTTTCACCCAGTTTGACCGCAGCATTTACAACGGTCTGGCCGCATACAGGATATCTTTTTACCGAACTATGTTCGATTTCGTAATAGTCTCTTTGGCCGGCTATCTCTTTAAAATCCGGCGGATCTGCATTCCGATAGACTGCAAATAGGCCGGCAGGGCCTTCGATGGAATTTATGGGACCGGTTATACCCCTTTTAGCAAGGAACGTTGCCCAGAGTGCGGAACGCGCTGAAAATGCGGGCTGCATACGTTTTGTAAGGGTCTTATCAAAGAGGGCCTGTCTATTGCCTGATGCCTGGGCATAATTGATGCCCATGGCATTAATAGTATGCTCTGCAGTCATTCCCAATAACCGGCAAGCCGATGCTGTTGTTCCAAATCCTCCGATTACACTGCTCGGCAGAAAACCATTATCAGGATAATCACCACGTGATGAACGTCTGATAAAGGCAACCCCTAACCTGCCGGCAATTTCCTCACCGAGAATAATAGCGGTCAGTAAGCCTTGACCCGATGCGTCTGCTTTTTCAGCCGCCGCAATCGCCACAGGAAAAAGGGATACCATAATATGCTGACAGGAGGGTTTGTGCACTTCATCGTAATCCAGTGCATGCGCCATAGTGCTATTTGCAAAGGCAGCCATGGGCGCCGGAAGAGGATCTCCGTATACTATAACACGGGCTTCCGGTTTTCCTCCCCACTCCCGCAGCTGTTCCAAAACAGCCGGTATACCGGGAGCTTTACAACCGGCTAAAGTTACTCCCAGGGTATCGAGTATAATTCTTTTAGCAACCTCATAAACCCTATTCGGAATTTCCTCTGCAGCAGTTTCAATGGCAAGTTCAGATAATATTCTCGTTATACTTATCTTGCTTCCGGATTTTTGCATTACATCAATTCCCGACAATTTCATTTATATTCTTTTGAAGGAATCCATCTGCATCTAATAGTTTTGTTTTCCTTTGACCATGCCGTATCTCAACCTCTCTGAGTTCTTTACCTCTTTTAGATAACATTCTGATACCCTCATCATGAGCAACACCGCCTATGTTATTGTGTGATTGAATAAATTCTTCAGGATCCAGCAGCTTTCTAAGAGTTTCTGTATTGATCTCAGGTTCTTTTTCTTCTGCAAATATAGCAGCTTTATCAAGAAGATCACCGGAACATTCATATGCTCTTAATTTATTTTCCCTGGCCATCCTGACGAATGTAGCTACAATTCGATGCGCCCTTCTAGGGCCATACCCCAGATGTTTTATCATATGTACAACTATTTCAGTTGAGCATGAATATCCTTCACGCACATACTCGAGCATTTTATCCTTTTGTGGATTTACATTCTTAAGTAAACCCTCGAAATATCCTATGCATAACTGCGCATGTACCATTGCTTTTAGAGCAATCTTGGGGAGTTCCAGCATTGAGAGCATATCAGCATGCGGTTCTCCTTTTATAAACGAAACTCCTTGCATCATTTGCCCGATTGCATAAACCGCTTGAATCCTGGCTCTCTCAAATTGTGATCCCTGGATGCATTTATTCGGCATCATTGAACTGCAGCCGCACCAATCGGGATTTGTTCTTAGCATATCAATTTCTTCCATTCCCCAGATGTTCATATCCATTGTGGATTTGCTAAGAAGAAGAGCTATATTGCTCAGGGAAAATAATATACTCATTGAATGATCCTGGCTCGCCTCCGAATCGTAGGTAGGTTCCACAAGATCATTAAAACCAAGCAGCCGTGTCATATACAATCTGTCTATCGGCCAGGTAATTCCGGAACATGCGCCACATCCACCGCTATTACGATTAGTATCTTCATATGCTAACTCGAACTGACTCAATCCTCTCCGCAATCCATCATAAATAGACAGGAGATAATGGCAAAAAGTTATTGGCTGCGCTTGAGATAGATGAGTATGCCCCGGCATTATGACATCAATGTTATTTTCAGCTACTTCTAATACTGTTTTCAATAGATTGATAATATTATCAAAAATATCAATCATCATATCTCGTAAATCCAATCTTGACATTGGTTCCTGCAGTGTGCGGCCAATATTAACCATGCTTGCTAAATCTTCGTTTCCGTTTAGAGCGGTAGTTAGATATTTTTCCGCGAAACCATGACTTCTTGTTTCTTCAACCTGCACTTTGCCATTCTTAAGATCGAGAATAGCTTTTAATAATTCCTTAGCTTCGTTTTCATTGATAATTTTCTCCCTGTAAAGGCAGATTACCCATGAAAGGTCTACTTTATAACGATTTGGTCCACTGCTGTGCTTTGTAGGATCTTTTTCGAATGATGCTATGCATTTTTTGTATCTTTCCTGAACCTTCACTCGGTCTTCAGCTTCAGATACACCCGGGCAATATCGATGAAATTCCATTATCTCTTTACTATAAGGCATTACCTTCTCCCTTTTTCATTCTAACAGTATAAAAACGTTTGCGCAATCGTTTTTATACTCTATCTTAAATTATTTTATCTGGCAAGTCTTTTTTTAATTGATGTTATTGAAATTACAAATAGCGCAAATGGCACGACCCTGGGCCCGTGTGCAGCTAATCCGGGCTGTGGTCTATTGTTCATTTGCAGCATTCAGTGTAAGAATACTCATCTATGGATTCAGGAGCGTTTGACGATAATCCGGCCGATGCGCAGGGGCTTAAATAGATAGAAACAAAAGTATTTTTAGCGGAGGCAGCGGAAAAATGAGTGTTTTGCGTGATCTATTGTTCAGGGAAATGAAAGCACTTCGTACCATTGACTGTCATTCCCATACCCTGCTCCGGAGTGATTACTACGCCAGGGAACGAAACTTTTTTACTATTCAATCATATTTCACGCGGGAAATTATGGCTTATCTGGGAAAGCCTGCAATGAATATAGATTATGATGATTTCATCAACGGCAGAAGCGAGGAAGAGAACTGGGAGCTATTTCGGAAAGTTATCAGGCAGGCGGGAAACACTTCATATTGGCGGCACAATCTGCTTGTCTATCGGAAGCTTTTTGGCTTGAAGGATGATGAACTGAACGATTATAACTGGCAGAGGGTGAATGAGGCAATTAAGCGTAAGACCGCCAATCCTGACTGGTATCGGCAGGTCACTGAAGATATCTGCGGTCTGGCCACGCAGATGCGGACAGTGGAGTGGTATGATAATTGGGAACCGGAGTTTTTTACCTGTGTTTTACGCATGGACGAAGCTTTAGAACTCTATAAAAAAGGTACCAGGGAAAAACTTGCTGCGGCCGTGGATTCCTCCCTCAGCAATCTGTCGGATTTGAAGAAAGCGCTGGTGGATTTTACCCTAAGATATAATGTCCGGGGGAATCGGGATATCAAGATGGCCCACGCCTATGAGAGAACCCTTCATTCTGAAGAGGTCTCAGAAACTGCCGCCGGAGCTCTCTACGATAAGTCTCTGCGAGGGCATAGCTTGAGCGCTGGGGAAATCAAGAAGTTTCAGGATCATATCATCTTTTTTCTGGCAGAAATGGCCGACGAGATGAACCTCGTTTTCCAGATACACACCGGTGTACAGACAGCCTGGGCCTGCATACCCGATTCAAATCCCATGCATCTTCTGCCGCTGATTCATAGGTATCGAAATGTCAAGTTTGATCTTTTTCATATGGGTTTCCCTTACGTGCGTGAGCTCGGTATGATGGGTAAGCATTGTCCCAATATCTACCTGAACATGGCCTGGTCCTATCTTGTTTCCATGGCAGTCAGCAGGCAAGGCTTGAGCGAGTGGATAGACCTGGTTCCCGGTGTGAGGTTGTTGGCATTTGGTTCTGATGTGCGTACTCCTGAAATGATCTATGGCCATCTGGAAATGGCCCGCTCATGCATTGCTGATGTACTGGAAGCAAAGGTACAGCGGGATTACTTGAGTAAGCAAGCGGCAATAGAGCTGTTGAAAAAAATACTGCACTACAATGGTGTTGAACTATATGGTTTAAGTTCAGGCTGTGGGTAAGAGGCCCACTCCAGCTCAGATTGACAATAGATTACAGGGAGATCACAGAGCAGCAACCAGGGCCTTGAACTTTCTACCCCGGTCAAACTCATTCAAGAACATACCGAAGGAGGTACAGGCCGGAGAAAAAAGAATTGAGCCTCCCGGTTGGGATTCAGCAACTGCAGCCATGAGCGTTTCTTTCAAGTTGTCAAAGGGACCGGCATAAGCGATCCACTGTTTACAAAAGAGCTTCCGCATCTTCTCTGAAGCAGTGCCGGATAACAGGAAGATTTTATCAGCCAGATGGATAACCTCCATCAGGGGAGAGAAATCAAGCGCCTTATCGGTGCCCCCGGTTATCAGGGTTATAGGTGGCTTCAAGCTTTTTAGGGCCGCAGCAGTAGCCTCCGGAATAGTGGCGGCGGAGTCGTTGTAAAATTTCAGCCCCTTTTTATGCTCAAAGAGCTCCAGGCGGTGCTCAATACCCGGAAAATCCTTAAGAGAAGCTCTGATTTTTGCCACAGGCAGTCCGAAGAGTGAGGCGGCCAGCCCGGCGGCCAGCAGGTTTAAGCGGTTATGCCTGCCGGGAATGGATAGCTCTTCATCGAGGAGCTGTTCCGGTTTATCCTTCTTTCTAATCCAGCCGGCGCTTCCCTCAAGGAAGGCTCCCTCGGTCTCTGCGGGTAAAGGACTATCAGAGAAAAAAAAGGCTTTAGCCCTGGTCTGGACGGCAAATTGAGATTGATAGGGATCCTGGTAATTGAAGATGGCGTAATCTTTTGCCCCCTGTTCTCTAAAAATGAGTTTTTTGTCCGCCACATAATCTTCCATACTGTCATACCGGTCCTGATGATCAGGAAGAATATTGGTAACCATGGAGATTCCGGGTTTCAGCAGGCCTTTGCCGGATAGATCGGCCAACTGCCAGGAAGAGAGTTCCAGTACCACCGGGTCACCAGCTTTTAAGTCAGACAGGAAGCTCAGTGGCGAGGTGGTAATATTGCCTCCCAGACGGGCATCCGGATAGGCGGATAAAAGAGTGTAATGTACGGCGCTTGCCACAGTGGATTTCCCCTTACTCCCGGTTATCGCGATTATCGGGTTATCAACCAAACCGAGGAAAATAGAGAGATCAGTCTCCACCGGAACTCCTTTTTCCTCTGCTGCCTTAAGAAATGGTGAATTGCGGGGAACCGCAGGATTCTTTATTATCAGATCGCTTTTCGTGAAATCCTCTTCCCGGTGTTCCCCCAGGGTATAACCTATGTTATAGGGCTTTAATTTTTCCAGTGAGGGTTTTAGAGTTAATCTATCTCTCAGATCAGTCACTGTAACTTGAGCTCCGCTCTCGGCGAAGAAAACAGCGGAACTCAAGCCGCCGCCGTGGAGCCCCAGCCCCATAATAGTAACCTTTAAACCGGGAATATCCTGCTGTTTAATCCTCAACACTGAATTCCTTCATGTCCTGCTGATTGAGGTAGACATCGATTTTGAGATTATTCCAGGTTTCCAGCCAATTTGCCGGCACCTGTTTTTTTAGTTCCTTGTAGGTCGCATTATCTTCAGAGAAGCTGGTGTCTCTCATGGATTGTTCTATTCGATTCATTACCGGACTTAAGAATTTGATTGCCCGGTGCAAATAGGGCAAATGGAGCTTTCTTGCCTCGGGATTTAACCGGATAAGGTTCTGGCAGATAGTGCGGTATTTACATACATAGGGATAAAAGGGGTAGGTTCGCTTTCCTTCAGGTAAAAACAGCTTGCTGAAGAAACGGGTGAGCTCATTATCTATCCAGATTCCCTGAACAAAATAACCCCGGCCCACCTCACCGACCCAGGTGCTGGATATCATCTGCTTCAGCACAAAGGAGCGGATTTTATCATCTTCCACCAGGACACGCTCCAGGGGAATAAAGAGGGTTTCCAGAAAAAGATGGCGGCTTGAATAGCGGGCGGTAAAATCATTGTTGCCTCTTTCTAAAACCTGGGCTTCCCTTGAACGGTATATTAAGTCCATTTGCACAAGGTAAAGATAGCTGGCCTGATCGATTTTATAGAGTTTAAAGAAACAGGGCTTCATGATTTCTCTGGGATCAAAGAGATATGTAAGCTCATTAAAGACCCCCGGTGTCAGGGGCAGTATCTGTTCAATAATTTGCTGCAGGCTTTTCAGATACTCCGGGCTGGGCCTGGGCTGCCGGACATCATGATGAATGGGCAGACTGGGGATAATAAAATCCTCTTCCAGGTCCAGAAAAAACTCTTCAGTCTGGTTGAAGTGACGTCTAAATGTGGAATTCTTACAGTCGAGATTTTTCAGCCTGGCATTGATCTCTTTATCTGTATAGCTTAGCTTTATTTCGTTGGTAATCTGCTCCACAGTGACTATTTTAACCCTAAAGGGGAGTATATTTCAACAATAGAACTTTCAGGTTTTTTGTACCGGTGGTTTTTATCCTGCATAATTTATTAAATCATGATTTATCAAAGAGATGCCTTTAACAATTGAAAAATCTCATCTTTACCTGCTGCCACCGGGTTATTCTTAACGCCTCCGGCCATATAAAGCAGCGCATCATCTATCAGCCTGCCGGCATTATTCAAATCGACTCCAAGTTCTGATAAGCTTACATCGAGTCCGATCTTTTTAAGGAAATCCCCGGCCTTTTCCAAAAGATTATGCTTGTTATTATCACTGTCAGCCAGACCGAAAACCTTTCCCAGATATTTGAATTTTTCCGGATTGCCTTCCCATGAGAATTCAAGCCATCTGGGAAAGAGGGCTGCCAGACCTTCGGCATGGGTTATGTTGAAGTGTCCGGAGAGCGGATGTTCCATAGCGTGCAGCAGGGTTGCTCTGCTGTGGGTTAATGAAAATCCGGCCAGAATATTGGCAAAGGCAAGCTGGGCCCTGGCCTCAAGATCACTGCCGTCATTTACCGCTTTCGGCAGATTATTAACCACGCTTTCAATTGCCTTTTCATTCAGAATAGAGGCTATGGGGTGGGCAATCTTGCTTACATAACCCTCAAAAGAATGGCATAATATATCAAATCCGGTTATTGCCGTCATTTTCGGTGAAACTGTAACCATTACCTCCGGATCAATAATTGCTGTTTTGGGAAAGATAAAAGAACAGGCATACCCGGGTTTTTCATTACTCTTAACCCTGGTCACTACGGAGAGGTTGTTTGATTCAGTGCTGGTTCCCGCGAGAGTTTCAATAGCCATAATTGGCAGCGCCCCGGCCGGGGCAATATAATCATTTTCCCATGAGGCAATGTGACGCCATATAGGCAAACCGCTTTCTGCAGCCACGGCTATGGATTTGGCTGCGTCAATTGCGGAGCCGCCGCCGAGGCCGATAACCAGATCACAATTTTCGCGCCTGGCAATAGCGGCGCCTTGATCTATAATCAGGTCGGTGGGATTGGGATCAACCTTGTTGAAATGAACCCATTCCATTCCCTGCCGGTCAAGCTGTGCGGTAAGTCTGGACAGGAGGCCGCTTTTTTCCGCGCTTCTCCTGCCGGTGACAATTAGAGCTTTTTCCCCCAGGTTTGCAGCCTCTTTGCCTGCCTGATTGAACTTGCCGGCGCCGAAAATAATCTTTACCGGCAAGAAAAAATCGAAATCATTTATCATATCTTTCTCCTAGACTGCAAAGCTAACACGTGAGCAGCTTATCTGCAATGGTGTACAAAGGAACTCATCAAAGCGAGCACACACTGTTGATACCATCACTATTTTTCAAAAAAATATCTTCTATTGCTTTATCGGTTGCATAGGTTGCCGATCCAAGAGCGGCATCCCATTCACCCAATTCTGATAAACTAATATCAATATTATTTTGAAGCCATGGGATGACCGTACTTTTTACACCACGAGTAAGGGGTTCCAGCAAATGATTGCCGGCGCTTCTGATAACCCCCCCGCTTAAAATGACCTTTTCCGGATTAAGTAAATTAGCCTATTGACTTAGCTCATCAGACTCTTTATATAGCAGGGAACTAAAACGGATGTAACAACAGGCTGTCCCGCAACTATGTCTGGAGCGAATATTCATGCATCAGGAACCTTTTTTTTGCTT
>JAUVWI010000083.1 GCA_030604195.1 Spirochaetales bacterium | reverse complement strand
GCCTAGCAGACCTGGATAAAAAGCCAACTGAGTGTTTGATCCAGCCCGCACTGCGATAAAACCTATCCCATCGCTCCACAATTCTTCCTCCCGGCCCTATTGAAAATACTGATGCGTCAGTACTGAAAAAAACAAGAAAAGCTTGACAACTAAACTCATTCATTCTATAATTAACGTTAACGTGAACGTTACCAATTTCTCATAGGTTAATAAAGGGTGACTGTATATGGTAAATAGTCCAAATAGCGTTCGGGTACAAGGTCATAATGCAAAAGATCACTATTAAAGAAATCGCCAAATTAACTAATACGTCAGTAAACACCGTTTCACGGGCCTTAAACTACAAGGACGGCGTTAGCAAGGATACCCGGGAATTGATAGAGAAAGTTGCATTGAAGGAGGGCTACAGACCAAACCTACTGGCTCGAAGTATGAGAGGCCTGCATACTAATCTGATTGGTATTCTGGTTGGTGAAATCAGCAACAGTTTTTACACCCGGATACTTGACGGTGCTAATGAGATTGCTAATCAAGAAGCGATGTCCCTGCTGATCGGAAGCTCAGACGAGCATAAGGAGAAGGAGTTGAAGCAAATCGATACTTTTTTATCCTACCGTTGCAGCGGCATCGCCGTATGTCTTATCGATCCAGCCAGTGAAATCATTGCGACCCTCAAGGAGGAGGATGTTAACTTTGTCGTACTGGATGTTTCCCCCAGTAAAAATATAGATTGCGGACTAATCTGCATCGACAACGAGCGAGATTCATTTCTGTCCGTAGAGGAATTAATTAAAAACGGCCATCGTAGAATAGCTATCCTGATACCCGAACTACTATGGAAGAATGAGTGCAATCGTTATATGGGTTATAAGAGAGCTCTGTTTTCCTACGGCATTGAGGAGGATCCTGAGCTAGTAATAACTTGTCACAGCAAGGATGATGCCTATCGTGCCACTATCCAGTTGTTAGGTAAAAAAAACCGTCCTACCGCTCTCTATATAGCCAAGCAGTCTTTTGGATTGAGTGTTATTTCAGCTCTTATGGCTAAAGATGTGCGGATTCCCGAAAATATATCGATCCTGATGTACGGCGATCCAGATTGGGCCTCGATTCTCCACCCGCGCATCACCTGTATGAGGCGGCAGGCGCGAGAAATGGGCAGACTGGGAATTAAAATGCTGATCGATAGGATCAAAGGCGACGGTTTAGAACAGAAGCGTAAAATTGTGCTTGATTCCAAACTAATGATCCGGGAATCGGTGCAAAGAATAAAACAAGCCGGTGCTTGTTAGATGAAGACTTTTATTATATGAGGAAAAAATCCCGTTGGGATTTAAATTATAAACTTTTCAATGTTTAGGAGGAAAGTAATGAAAAAAGCTCTAATCATTTCACTTATGCTTTTGTTCATACCGGTATTGATGTTAACCGCCGCTGGTGAGCAAGAGAAGGGACCTGTCACTCTGACTCTCTGGTTTCCAGCAGGTGAGATCACAGCTACATCCATGCCTCTTAGGGATGGTTCCAATCCCTGGGCGGAATTCGAGGTAGAAAACAACTGCAAGATCGAACTAGTCGCCATCGATTATCAAACGATGAAGCAGAAGCTGCTCACCGCTTTGGTCGGCGGCACGGCTCCAGATATCGGAATGATCGACACATCGTGGATGGGCTCTTTCGTCAAGGATGATGCTTTAGTTCAGATACCTACAGCCGACACCAAGGAGTGGCTTGCCGGAGTATCCGCCGATACTGCAGACCTTTCAGACTGGGGAGGTGGTAAGATGTTTGGTTATCCTGCTTGGGGTGTGGCTGCTTATGCCTTGACCTGGAATGTAGACATGTTTAAAGAAGCCGGGCTTGATCCTTACAAGGCGCCAACTTATCTGGATGAGTTTCGCGAATACTCAAAAAAGACCGCAGTTGCTGAAGGCGGGCAGCTGACTCGTGTTGGATACGCAATTCGTCACTTAGGCCATCCCCACGGTATTGTAGACAAGTGGGACTGGTTAAGTGTTTCCTCGGGGGTAAAATATGTAGACCCTCCTACCAAGATAACTGGCGGCAAAGCTGTTTTCAATCTCCCCTCAGTTAATAAGGCATTTCAAGCAGCTCACGATATGATCTATGTGGATAATTCAACATCAAAGGACTTCCCAGATCCCAGGGAAGCCTTGCTTAAAGGATTAGCTGCTATGCAGATAAGCGAGGTTATAAGCATTCAGATTCGTCAACCACGCGAAGCACCAGAACTTAAATGGGCATTTGCATCCCCTCCGGCAGCCCTTAAGGGTGGAAAACCGGCGGTATCTATAGCTGCATGGCAGTATACTGTTTTTAGTCCGTCTAAACACCAGGAGCTGGCCTTGAAAGCAGTTAAATGGTTCAATAATAAGAAGAATGATTATGAACAGGCTAAAAAATATGCTTCAACTCCACGCTGGAAAGAAAACTATAGCAAAGAACCTTTTGCTTCAGATTCCTATGTCAAGCAGTTCATAGCTCTAACACCTTACGGCCAGGCTTATCCTAAGCATCTGGCATTACCAGGTATAATGGAGGCCCTAGGCGCTTCTATTCAAAAAATTCTGCACGACGAAATGAGTGTGGCCGATGCCCTGGCCGAGGCTGAAAAGAAAGCCAATGCAGCTATTGCTGCCTTAGATTAGGCCTCTTTCTATTCCTTCCTGCCCCTATCTGGGGGCAGGAAGTTTTCCTATCCAGTAGAGAGGAGATAGTATATAGCTCTATGAAAAATTTCATAACAATGATCAAGAAGCGTCGTTGGCACTATGCATATCTGTTTATTTCCCCACCCCTTATTCTTTTCGGGATTTTTCGGATTTTGCCATCTATTCAAACACTGGTATTAAGTTTTTATAAGGTGAATCTAGTTGCCGGGAAATATAAGTTGGTCGGCTTGAAAAACTTTCTCATGCTGCTGGAGGAAACCGACTTTTTAAGGGCTATTGCCAACACTTTCATCTATACGGTCTACATCGTTGTATTCTCCGTTTTCCTGGGAATGGTTCTGGCCTCGATGTTTTCTTCAAAGATGAAGTTAGGATCGTTATTCAAGGCAATCTATTTCGTTCCCTTTATCACCAGTACTGTGGCTGCGGCAGTGGTCTGGAGTTACATCTATGATCCCATGTTCGGGCTGTTCAATATGATCCTTAAGCTCCTGGGGATGCCGACTCGTAGCTGGATTGCCTCTTCCAAAGACGCATTAATGAGTGTCATCATCTTTAGTATCTGGAAATACCTGGGCTACAACATAGTGATATTCGTGGCTGGACTACAGAATATCCCGGATACCTTCTATGAGGCAGCAACTATCGACGGTGCTGGTCCACTGGTTAAATTTTTCCGCATTACAGTGCCTCTGTTGGCCCCAACCATCATCTTTGCAGTTATCTACAACACTATCCTCTCCCTAAAGGTGTTTGACCAGGTCTTCGTTCTAACTGCCGGTGGGCCAGCTAAGGCCAGTACAGTTGTGGTGCTTGAGATCTACGAGATGGCTTTCCTGCACTACCGATTTGGCTATTCCGCCTCTATGGCTTTTGTTCTTTTCCTTATGGTCATGATTATCACGTTCGTTCAATTCAAGATCAGCCGCAGATGGGAGGTGACTTACTGATGATATTATCCTCGACAGGGAGAATCGCTGGGAAGACACTGCTCTACTTCATTCTCACCATTTTCGGGGTTCTGATGGTAATGCCTTACTACTGGATGATCGTTACCTCTTTCCAGACCCCGGAGAACTTGATCAGTTTCCCGCCGAAGTGGTGGCCACAGCCTCCCACGCTGGAGCATTTCATATCAGCTACCGAACAGGCGCCTTTTCTGCTATATTACCGTAACAGCCTAATCGTGGCAGCGATCTCAGTAGGCTGCTCGGTCGTATTCGGGCTGTTCAGCGGTTATGCCTTTGCCGTTTATCGTTTCCCTCTGCAGAATTTTCTGTTCTTCCTGATTCTGAGCACGCTTATGGTGCCGATCCAGGTTACCTCGGTATCTCTTTACATCTTAATGGCCCGTTTAGACTGGATCGATACCTTTCTGGGCATTATAGCTCCCAATTTCGCCAGCGCCTTCGGGATCTTTCTCATGCGGCAGACAATCCAGGGGATGCCTGGCGATTTGATTGATGCGGCTCGCATTGATGGTGCCGGTGAGATTCGTATTGTGACAACCATTATTGCTCCCCTTGTTAAAAGCGTTATGGCTACAGTTGTCCTGATCCTTTTTATCGATTCTTGGAATGACTTCCTCTGGCCGGTTATCGTCATCAATTCAAAGAATCTGCGCACCTTACCGGTTGGGATCGCCTTTTTTAAAGACCCATATCATATAAGCTTCGGTCCTCTACTAGCCGCAACTTCTATTGCTATATTTCCAATGATCGTGGCATATCTGTTATTGCAGAGATATGTGATCAAAGGAATTGTAACAACAGGATTGAAGTATTGACTTCTATCACGCTTAGCACGCAACAATGCAAACGATAACGAGGTAATTGATTGAATAAAAAGAATAAGAAAAATGTAAGTTATACATGTCATTAACTCTATTGTCGAAAAAGGATAGCTATGAAAATTAGAATTAATGAAAAGAATAGAGAACGAATCTCCATTGCCCAAAGATTAGGCCAGCCCGATCGAGTACCAATAGATTTGAGTATGGGTGATCAATTCAACTATTTTCACGGTTGGTTAAAATTGGATGGCAGGCGCTATTTTCTTGATCCAGCGTATATGATGGATGCTCAAGTTAAATTTATTAATAGATTCAATGTAGAGGGTGCTTTGGGGCCTAAGTTTGGCGTAGCAATAGAACCCTCCTTTTTTGGAGCAAAAGTAATTGTACCTAAAGATACCTCACCATGGGTAGAAGCCAATTTGGATACTGTCAATAAATTAGAGTTATTTCTACGGCTGTATAAGGAACCTGATCCATATACAGCCGGTCACTTCCCTGTTTTATCACAGTGCTATTTTTTTTATAAACAGCAATTAGGTAGCCTGGTTAAACCCCCCATGGGTTTGATTGGTCCCTTCGATACAGCTGCGAGCCTTTTAGGATCCACCAATATATTTTTGTGGATAAAAGATCATCCAGATTTAATTCACGATCTCCTGGAAAAAATCACTGCCTTTTTTATAAAGCACTTAGGGGTGCGATATGAACTATTTGAACCATCCGACAGATCGCTTCATTTGAGTGATGATCTTTGCGGTTTTTTATCAAAAGAAGATTTCATCGAATTCGAGTTTCCTTATTTAAAGAAAATATATGATGCATACTGCGATGAGGAATCGATTAGACAGTTCCACTGTGATGGACCGTTATCACATATTGTCGATCTTATACCTGAGATATCAATAAATTCTTTGATAAGTTTTGATCCTACCATTGATATTGCGATGTTGAAAAAGAAAGTGGGGGATAGAGTTTGTTTGAAGGGAAATATCCATCCAATTGATTTTATACGATTTAGTAATCCACAATCAATTCGTAAGGAAGTTCAACGACTTATGAATGCTGCTAAGAAAAATGGAGGTTATATAATGTGTACAGGCGGCGAATTGGCTGATGGTACACCTGATGAGAATATTGAAGCTTTGATTTCGGCAACTAAAGAATATGGCACCTATTAAGAATGCTAAATATCGATATTGCAAATGAAATAAAAATATCATTTCAAACAGTGAGGTAAATTTATGAAGATGGCCATTGGAAGTGACAGTATTCAACATATTACTGATGCTATTAGCCAGTATCTTGAGGATAATGGCATAGAGTTAGTACGCTGTTGTGCACTGGCTGGAAATAAGGGAGACTATGTAGATGCAGCACGCGAAGTAGCTGAGGCAATCGCTGCTGGTGAATGCGAACAAGGCTTGTTGTTCTGTAATACTGGTACAGGCGTTACCATTATAGCCAACAAAATTCCGGGTGTTCGAGCTGCTCTATGTGTTGACAATTATGGAGCTAAGATTGCTCGATTAGCAAATAATGCAAATGTATTGGTGTTGTCAATGCGTTATACCGGTGAGGCGCTGGCCAAGGAGATAGTCGATACATGGCTATCAACCAAGCCTTCTGACGAAC
The DNA here is from genome assembly GCA_030604195.1 of Spirochaetales bacterium. GTDB lineage: Bacteria > Spirochaetota > Spirochaetia > SZUA-6 > DRHE01 > DRHE01. The sequence continues at coordinate 9,452 of JAUVWI010000083.1, read as the reverse complement.
CTCGACGGAAAGCATTTCATCAAAAGACTGACGAGCTGGATGCATTGTACCGTAAAAATAATTAATTATAAAAATATTATACAGGTTTATCCTCCATAATGATTATAGAGATGTTCCTACCGTGAAGGTCTGTTATGAGAGAAGAACTCTTTACGCCATATCAGCATAAACACTGGAAATGACCTTTTTTTATTGACATAAGACCTTTCCCATTACGTAATCAGCACACAGCTTAACGGACTATCCTGGAAAGCTGCAAAGTAAAACATTTCTAAAAGGAGGGCTTAATGAAAAGACTGTTTATCCTATTGGCTGTTCTGATGCTGTTTTCCGCTTTTGGCTACAGTGTTGGCCAGCAGGAGGAGTCAAATGAACTGGTGGTTTACACCCCGGCGCCCAAGGAACAGGTCAACCTGATTGTTCCCCTATTTCAGGAAAAATACGGCGTAATCGTACATGTAGTAGAGGCAGGCACCGGTGAGCTTTTCAACCGTATAAAGGCTGAGTCGGCCAATACCCAGGCGGATATAATGTATACGGGCGGCGTAGATTCCGCAGGCGGTTTCAGAGAGTATCTGGATGATTATGTCTCCAAAGAGGATGCTAATTTAATAATTTCCGCTAAAGATCACCCGTGGTATAATGCAACTTTTCTCCATCCAATGGGTATTATCTATAATACCAACCTGGTTAAAGAGGGGGAGGTCAAAGGCTGGATGGATCTGACCGATCCCAAATGGAAAGGTAAAGTGCTCATGCCTGATCCCCGTAAGTCCGGTTCCGCTTACGGTGAGTTGATAATCCATCTCCATATTTTCGGAAGGGAAGGACCCGGCTGGGATTATTTCAAGAAGCTCTACAAGAATCTCGTCGTAACCACCTCTTCCAGCCATACCTATAAGTTTGTGGCTGCCGGTGAGTATCCTTTGGGGCTGACCCACGAACGCAACGCTTTTAAATACGCAGCAGCCGGCGAGCCGGTGGCTTTTGTCTATCCTGAAGAGGGAACCGCTGTACGTCCCGATGGTATCTATTTGATCAAGGGCGGGCCCAATCCTAAACTGGCCAAGAAGTTCATTGATTTTGTTCTTTCTAAAGAGATTATGGAACAGCTGCGCGACCAGGGATTCCGGGTCAACAGAAAGGATGTACCCCCAGAGGCCGGCCTGGCCCCGGTCGATAAGATCAAGGTGGGGCCCTACGATCCGGTCTGGGCCGCTGAGAACCGGGAGATGATTTTAAAGAAGTATACTGAGATAGCTGAGAGCAATTAGCTTATTTATCTACAAAAACTATTGTGCCGGGGGAAAAGCTCCCGGCACAATTATTATAGAGGGTGTTATGGCAGGTGTTGGTGTAAAGGTTGAGAATATAACCAAACGTTTCGGTAAGGTTGTAGCGGTGGATAATCTCTCTTTGGAGATAAAACCCGGGGAGTTGTTTACTCTTTTGGGTCCCTCGGGCTGCGGCAAGACCACACTGCTGCGTACTATAGCCGGTTTCTATTTTCAGGAAGCAGGTTCCATACGTATTGATGAAAAGATCGTAGACCACATCCCGCCCCATAAAAGGGATACGGGGATGGTATTTCAGAGTTATGCAATTTTCCCCTTTATGAGTGTCTTTGATAACGTGGCTTACGGTTTAAAAGCGCGTAAAATTAGCAGGGATGAGATCAGGAAGCGGGTAACCAGGGCTATCGAGCTGGTGCGTCTTACGGGTTTAGAGAAGAGGAGGCCCGACCAGCTATCCGGAGGCCAGCTCCAGAGGGTGGCTGTGGCCAGGGCAGTGGTTATCGAACCGCGGGTTCTTTTAATGGATGAACCCCTCTCCAACCTGGATGCCAAGCTGCGCGTGGAAATGCGGGTGGATATCCGCCGGTTGCAGAAAAAACTGGGCATAACCATGATATATGTTACCCATGACCAGGAAGAGGCCCTGGCTATTTCCGATAGAATTGCCGTAATGTCCACGGGAAAGGTAGCCCAGGTCGGCTCAGCCTGGGATATATATAATAAACCTGCCACCTCGCACGTTGCCGGTTTTATCGGGGTTACCAATTTCTTTGCCTGCCAGGTTGTAAAACAGGGAGCAGAAAGCGTACTGGTTGATTTTCAGGGACAGAATGTCGAATTCCCCTGTGTGTTGAAAGAAAAAACTGAAGAGGTGGTTGTTTCAGTAAGGCCGGAATCTTTAGAGATAATAGGGAAAGGTGATCAGCCAGCTGAAGGCAATATTCGATTTTCGGCAAAGGTTTTTGATACCATCTATCTCGGGGCAGATTTGAGAATCACCCTGGAGAGCGGGTCAGGAGATAGATTCCAGGTGGAGGTGAACAATCCCAGTCCGGAGGATCAGCTCGAAGAGGGAAGGGAAGTTGAATTGTGTTTTTCTCCTGCTGAGGTAAGTGTTTTTTCCGGGAAAGAATTTGATGAAACAGTATAACCTCATCGCCTTAAGGAGAAAGGTCTTTGATATCTGGAATGTGCCTGTCCTGGTACTGATTATCAGCTTCACCATCTTTCTGCTTTATCCCATTTTTATGGTGGTGAAATCGAGTTTGATCGATGTTTCCTCCGCCACATTATCCTTTGCCAGTTATGTAAAATTTTTTACTCTGCGTTATTATTATAAGGCATTGATCAATACATTGCTCCTGGGTGTGCTGGGTACCCTGGGCATTATGGCTATTACTATTCCCCTGGCTTATCTATATACCCGGTACCGGCTGCATGGCCATGTTCTTATAGGCACTATTCTCTGGATACCCTATCTGACCCCTGCTTTTATCGGGGCCTATACCTGGCTGATTCTCTTCGGCAAGTACGGCCTGGTAACTGATTTTTTCCGGAATATCGGTATCCTGATCCCTTCCATAGGCGGCTTCAGCGGCATACTCACTGTATTTATTTTAACCTACTACCCCCTGGGCTTTATTCTGCTAACCGGGGCCTTTCAGACAATTGATCCTGCCCTGGAAGAGGCGGCCCATAATCTGGGTGCATCGAACTTTCGGCGCTTCTGGACAGTTACCGTACCCAGCGCCACTCCCTCCATCCTGAATGCTGCGCTTTTAGTCTTTATTCTGATTATTGACTCCTTTGGTATTCCCGCTATTATCGGTGTGGGCACACCTGTTCTAACCACCCTGGTATTCGGGGAGTTTACCTCGGAAATGGGAGGGCCGCCGGTAATGGCTGCTACCGGGGCGACCATTCTACTCTCCATCTCCATGACAATTTTAATACTTCAGCGCGTCTACCTGCAGAGAAGGAGTTTCGCAGCCAGCAGCACCAGGAAAGCGGTATTGATCAATCCCAGTACCCTGAAAAAATTACTGTTGACCCTTATCTTTGTTGTGGTATTGGTAGTTTCCCTGCTGCCTATCATCACCATTATAATATCTTCGTTTACCGAGGCTGACGGCCCGGTACTACAATATGGCAAATTTACCCTGGATCACTATAAGAACACCTTTTATGCTGTGGTCAGGCCCTTAAGAAACTCCTATATACTGGCTACTACCTCTATGCTTTTTGATCTTCTCCTGGGATCGCTTCTGGGTTATGTAATAGTGCGCAAGGGGAAAAAGATGGCCACTTTTCTCGATGCCTTTATAGCCCTGCCCCTGGGAATTCCGGGGGTGCTGCTTGGTATCGGGCTGATCCTGGGCTTTTCCAGGGGGCCGTTGATCCTGGTGGGAACCGGGGCCATTATGGTGGTAGCCTATTTTGTAAGAAGACTGCCCCACCCGGTGCGTACGGTTTCGGCTATCCTTGCCCAGGTAGATCCCAATGTGGAAGAGGCCTCGGTAAATCTGGGGGTTGCCCCGATAAAGACCTTTTTCAAGGTAACGGGCAGAATGATCCTGCCGGGCATTATTTCGGGCGGGCTTCTGGCCTGGACCGCTTCAGTAGCTGACCTGACCTGCACCATACTAATTTTCGCTGCCCGCTGGAAAACCCTGACCGTGGAAACCTATGCTCAGATACGCAGTGATCTCTACGGCCCTGCTTCGGTTGTGGGCATTTTCCTGCTGCTCTCGGTTGTGGTGCCCATCTTCATTATCAACCTGATTACTCGCAGCCGACCCGGAAGCCGGGTGAGTAAGTTGTAGTAAATTGTAGGGAATTTGCCGCTCTTCTAATCGTCCAGCAGCCTTTTTTCTCCCTGCAGTGCTCTCAACTTAGTTGCATCCTGAGAGACCTCAACTGTGCCCAGGTAGTTTCCCTCTTTATCACGCACTGGAAAATAATCGATCTTGATGAAGCTGCCTTTCAGTTCAAGCCAGAAGGGAGCATCTTCCCTTGTACCTTCTTTGAAGCCGTTTAGAATAGCTATTACCTTATCCTGGCTCTGTGGAGGGTGACAGTTCTGTACCTTGCGGTTCAAATCCATTTTAGTGCGGGGAAATATCCTTCCATCCCTGGGACTGTTGAAATATTTAACCCTGTCCTCGGCGTCTACAAAGGAAATATCCACATTTATGGAATCCAATATAGCTTCAATAGTTTCGATATCAAGTTCTTTCAAGTTCATTAATTTCTCCTCCTTTCATTAAAATAACCTAAGTTATCACACTCTTCTTTTATATCATTCCACTCCTCATCAGTTATTACCTCTAAGGCGGTTACATATAGTATATTCTGTTCCTTCTGGGTATGGGAAGCGAATTTTTCAATTAACATGATGGACATGGCCTCAAGAAGATTTATCAGGGTAGGGAAATCCTTGCTCTCCCTTTCATTTAATAAAGCCTTGATCTTTTTCTTTTCCTGCTTCATCTCCGTATGTTCCAGCCACATAATAGCCGGCGGTTGTTCCAGACCATGCCGTTCCAGGATCGGAAAGAGGGTGTTCTCCTGGCGGACATTATGGTTCTCCGTTTCCAGAAGATCATCAGTCAGCCTTTCTATGCTTGCCATCTCATCCTGGGCAGCTTCGAGGCTTCCCCTGCTTTTAGCCTTAAGTACCGTTTCTCTTAATTCCTCCATTAAGTGGAGAATAACCCGGTGATCTTCCTGAAAACGGGCTATGGGATGATCTGCGGGCACTTCCAGGTCAGGTTTTTCGATGCTGTCTTTGAAAAGCTCAAGATGTATATCACAGGCGGTAACCAGGTCATCCTGGCTGAATCCCTCCTGTACCAGCTCCTGCTCTGCCAGAGCGATCATCATGGGAGTTGCTCCGGCCAGTACCTCTTTGAATTCTCGGCGGGCGTCACTGAATTCCCGGCTGTCACTTTCTTCTCCCTTGATTTTTTTCAACAGTTTTTTCAGTTCATCTTTTGTCGCGGTAAAATCTGCAGCTGCTGTTTCAGTTTTTTGATTCATGAATTGCTCCTTAAAAAGTATATTCGGGCTTCTTTTTCCTGCGGCTGCTCTTTTTTTAAGAAATCCTGTATTAAGCTCTGGGCCTGCGACTTTTGAACAGCTAAAAAGTCATCTCCCAGACCCACTGCCTGGTTGAGCCGGTAAAGCATTTCCCTTAAATACAACCTGGCAACTCCGGCAGCATCTCTTACCGTAGTGCGCCTGGTGGCTATTTGAGAGAGCAGCGTATTATTGAGCTTGCTGAATTTTGGAGATAAGTTGATTAATACCTCTTTCAACTCCGGGTGGATTTTGAAGATATCATAGAGCTTATCTTCTGCTGTAATAAGTTTTTCATTTTGGCTGTCAGCTGTCATTCTGTTCTCCTTCTGATTTATTCGGTGCAAAATCCGATATCTTCTTATGCTTCAGGTAGTCCGAGACCTCCTGGTTCAAATTGCTGAACAGACTGCCGAACATACACTCATTAAAAATGCATTTTTTCCGGTTCAGGGTGCATGGACTATTACTGAGCCTGCCCTCAATGGCTTCATAGATATCTAAAAGCGAAACCTGCTCCAGGGGCAGAGCCATTGAGAAGCCGCCTTTGGGCCCGCGGCTGGAAGCTAAAATACCGCTCTTTACCAGCCTCTGCATAACCTTTGCCAGGTGATTCACCGATACACCCGAATGGTGAGCGATCTTTTTTACACTGAATAAGCTGCCGGGACTGCCGGCCATAAGAGCGACGCTGTGCAGAGCAATAGAGGCAGCTTCAGATAGCTGGATTAAATGGGCCATTATCATATTCCTATATAGGTATTATAATACTTAAATACCGAATAGTCAAGAAGTAGATAAATAGCACCTTTTCTCTCCCACGCCCGGCAGACCCGGATAAAAAGTTAGCTGAGTGTTTGACCCAATTCACACTTCGGTAAAACCTATCCTATTGCTCCACAATTCTTTCTCCTGGTTCTATTGAAAATACTGATGCGTCAGTACTGTACTGTTTTACGGCGGATTGACGATACATGATTTTGTTGGTATCATATCAGACCGCTTTGATGAAAACCGGGTATGATAAATGGAGGCGGACGCTAATGATGAAACTAAATAAAATTAAAAAAGTAAAACTCCACTCCGAAGTAGCCCGCATAATAAATAATTATATAACCGAGAACAAACTTCAAACTTCCGATAAGTTACCTTCTGAACGAGAATTAGCGGAAAAACTCGGCATAGGCAGGTCCTCTCTTCGAGAAGCGCTTCGGGTATTGGAATCTCAGGGTATCGTGGAGGTGGTTTCCGGTAAAGGCATTTTCGTGGGGCCCCGGAACGAACCGATCACAACCTTAGCAAATCTTTCCATGAAACTGGAAAAAAAAATGACACTTTTGGAGTTGTATCAGGTGAGAAGGCCTTTAGGATCGCTTTCTATAGAGCTCGCTGCAGTGAACGCATCCGATGAGCAAATACTCGAAATCGGAAAACATCTTGCGGCATATGAGCAGGTGCATGCTCAAGGTCTCGACGGCAGTGATCAAGATAGATTGTTTCACATGGCAATCCACAAAGCCTCCGGGAATTTCCTGATTGCAACCCTGTTTGAATTCATTTTTTTTCATTGGGACAACTTCCATTTTGACAAGGAAACAGCGTATCCGGAATCAGTTCCGCTTCACCGGCCGATCTACGAAGCAATAAAAAATCGAGAACCGAAAATGGCGGTAAAGGCGTACCATCGGCTCATGGATTACGTTGAAAAACTGATTTTAAAACCGATAACGAAAAATAACTAAATAGAGTAAGAAAAAGCTTGACATCTTTATAGCTGGATGGTAACATATCAGACCAGTAGGTGGTAAGCAGGTATCAATAGTATACCAAAATGGAGAGGCTATGAGACAGTATCAGAGATTACTGGAAAAGTATGGTTTCCCCGGACGTGATGAATACGATATACCGGATTCATCACTCACTTTTCCCGACGGCGCTCATTACAGGATGGAGGTTTCAGGTATCGATTCGCTCCAGGAAATGGAAGCCCTGGCAAATGAAAAAGTTAAGCGAAATGTGCCGGTACACCGGGTTATTTGCATGAGTGCCGGTACGCATTTATTGAGTTTTCAGGAATTACGTGATCTATCACAGATAGGGCATGATGGACACATTGAACTCATAGTTATTCCGGGACCGCGCGCCAATTTTGACATTGGTTCTCATGCGCACAGTGATTGGGGGAAATACTCAGGAATCCGTGTGCGCGGTACCGATAATATCCTTTTTCTTCTTCAGGATATCATGCGCTGTATTGAAGCGGGAATAAAGGGTTTTTTGTTGTATGGGGAAGACGTATTATTCCTGTTCCATAAAATGCGTTTGAGCGGTGATCTTCCCAAGGACCTGGTTTTTAAGCTTTCCTATACCAGCGGAGTCTCAAACCCGGTGGGTGCGAAGCTGGTGCAGGACCTCGGAGCGGACAGCATAAATCCTGTTACCGATCTTACGCTGCCGATGCTCTCCGGTCTGCGAAAAGTGACAACCGTATCAATGGACATTGTGGTGGCTTCGTTTGAAAATCTAGGCAGCTTCAACCGTTTCTGGGAAACACCGGAAATAGTGCGGGTGAGCTCACCCTGCTATCTCAAGCAAGAATTGCAGCCGAGCGTTGAAAACGCAAAAACCAAAGTGAAGTATTGTGAAATTATCCGAGAGATAATCGAAATGAGCCGGCCGAACCTTAAATTTTCGGAACAAAATGCGACAGATTTACGGATATCAAAGGGATGAGTAAAATCAGATTAATGGTACCGGGGCCTGTTGAGGTTGATCCCGCGATACTCCTTACAATGGCATGTGAAGAGATTTCTCATTACAGCGAAGAGGCCATTTCCTTGTACAATTTCTGTGTATCCTCTCTAAGGAAATTATTTCATCTCAATATGGACGGTGATGTATTCATTATGCCGGGATCAGGAAGCATTGCCATGGATACTTGTATCGGTTCCATGGTACGCAGAAACGATACGGTGATAATCGGCGTAAATGGTACATTCAGTGAAAGGACCAGATCGCAAGCGCTGGCCTACGGCGCCAACGTACAAGAGGTGCGGGTCCCTGAAGGAAAGGCCGTTACCGCGGAATTGATAGATGAAGCATTAATCCGGCATCGGGAAGCGAAAGCAGTAATTCTTACCCATCTGGAAACCTCCACCGGCGTGATTAGTCCGGTGAAAAATATTGGTGAGGTAACGAATAACCATAATGTTCCTTTTATTGTTGATGCGGTATCCTCTTTCGGAATTGACGAGTTTCTTCTCGACGAATGGAACGTGAGTATCTGCGGGAGCGCGTCTCAAAAGGGGTTGGAATCACCCCCCGGATTAGGGATCGTTGCCGTAACCGCACGGGGCTGGAGGGAGATTGAGAAGAAAGGACCTTCATGTAACGGTTGGTTTTCCGATGTGCAGGTGTGGAAACGGACACTAACGGGGAAGGAAATACGTAAAGGAGTTGTTTATCCTTTGCCAATGACTATGCCGGTGAATAACATCCGGGCACTTGAGGCGAGTCTTAATTCAATAAAAACTGAAGGTGCGGAAGCCAGGATGAAGCGGCATTCCGTAATAGCCCATTCGGTTCGGAAGGGTCTTACTGCTTTAGGTTTTGAACTTTTCCCTCCCGATGGCTGTTATTCCAGTGGCGTTACCGTGGTTCGGAACAACCAGAATATTCAGGTAGATGAATTGATTAGATTTATCAAATATCAATACAGGACCGAGATAAGCAATGGTTTATTTGATCTGTACAACCGCATAATTAGGATTGGGCATATCGGGGCGACAGCTTATCCGGATGCTGTAATACCGGTCCTGTTCGGAATAGAACAGTATCTACGGAAAAAAGGTCGTTTCATTCCCATTGGAGCATCTTTGGGAGAATTTGATAATTTATTATTCAAAGAAGGTATTGAAGTATGAAAAAGGGATTAGCAGTTGTAATAGTACTGTTTCAGAGGTCTTAGCAAACCGCCAGTTTTTTTTGAAATATTAAAAAATCTTTTGTGGGTTCCTATTGAATCTCATACTTTAATGGTAGCCTAAACCTGTCTAATGTATGTGGATTCATCAAATTCAG
>JAUVWI010000019.1 GCA_030604195.1 Spirochaetales bacterium | reverse complement strand
TAAGCAAAAAAAAGGTTCCTGATGCATGAATATTCGCTCCAGACATAGTTGCGGGACAGCCTGTTGTTACATCCGTTTTAGTTCCCTGCTATATAAAGAGTCTGATGAGCTAAGTCAATAGGCTATTGGGAAATATACTTTAAGATCATCGACTTTCAACAAGATATTACTTTTGATTACAGTCTTCGCCATTTCAGTATTCACTTCCCCATAAGTCAGCATTGTATTTGCAGCACCGTGTCTCTCTATTGCCGAAAGATATAAGGCGGGGCGTCGTCCTGAAACAAACCTCCCTGGCATAAATACACCGGGGAGCAAAACGGCAGCCAGCAGGAGGATTGATCAAGTCGGGAACAACTCCCTTTATCGGCTCTATCTTTTCATCTTCCCTGTCAATTCTCGGAATGGACTTAAGCAGACCTTCGGTGTAAGGGTGGAGAGGCTTATTAAAAAGCTCGCTTACAGGAGAATGTTCAACGATCTGCCCGGCATACATTACAACTACCCGGTCAGCCACTTCTGCTATTACACCCAGATCATGGGTGATCATCATTATCGAAGTCTCTAACTTTTCTTTAAGTTCTTTCATCAACTCCAGAATCTGTGCCTGGATGGAGACATCTAAAGCAGTTGTAGGTTCATCAGCTATTAAAAGAGCGGGATCGCAGGCTAAGGCAATTGCTATCATTACTCTCTGCCTCATACCGCCGGAAAGCTGGTGCGGGTAGTCATCGACAATCTGACCGGGAAGGGGAATACCTACAAGTTTAAGCATTTCTATGGCCCTGCTTCTCGCTTCCTTTTTCTCCATGTTTTTGTGGATCTTAAGCGCTTCGCTGATCTGATTTCCCACAGTAAAAAGGGGGTTTAATGAGGTCATGGGCTCCTGGAAGATCATGGATATCTTGTTGCCCCTGATCTTTTTCATATAGCCTTCCGGCTTACTCAAAAGCTCATCACCCTCGAACCAGACCCGGCCGCCGGTAATTTTGCCGGGAGGATATGCTATTAATCTGAGTAATGAAAGAGCGGTCACGCTCTTTCCGCAGCCGGACTCCCCCACGACACCTAATGTTTCTCCCTTATTAATATAGAAATCTATTCCGTCAATGGCATCCAGCCTGCCTTCTTCGGTATAAAAGGTTGTTCTTAATCCCTTAGCTTCAATAAGCTTCTCAGCCATGATTTTTCCCTTCAGCCATATTACCTCAGACGCCTCACTACCAGGGCTATGCCCTGCCCGCCGCCTATACAGGCCGTGGCCAAACCATGTTCCCTGTCGTACGTTCGGAGCGCATATAGAAGAGTGGTGAGTATTTTCGCTCCCGTAGCCCCAATTGGGTGCCCGAGCGCAATTGCTCCGCCGTGAACATTGCATTTTTCCATGGCAAAGGGCAGCTCCTTTTGAACCGCTAACACCTGCACGGCAAAGGCTTCGTTGAGCTCGATTAGATCCATGTCTTCAAGCTTCAGACCCGCTATCTCAAGGGCTTTTGCACAGGCTTTAACCGGCCCTAAACCCATGTGATCGGGTTTAACGGTTGCGCTTGCATATCCGAGTATTTCAGCCATGGGTTGATAGCCCCCGGCTGCAGCCCAGCTGCCGCCGGCAATTACCAGGGCGCTCCCGGCGTCGCACAGGCTTGAGCTGGAACCGGCTGTTACTGTTCCGTCTTTTTTAAATATGGTTGGCAGCCCTGCTAATTTTTCTATACTTGTGCCTTTTCTCGGGTTCTCATCCCTGGCGAAAATTATTTCTTCTTTTTTTAAGCGCACAGCTACGGGAACAATTTCATCCTTGAATTTCCCCGCCTCGATCGCAGAAACCGCCTTGCGATGGCTTTCCAGGGCAAAGGCGTCCTGCTCTTCCCTGGAGATGCCGTATTCCTCAGCAAGCAGCTCAGCAGTCTCTCCCATCAGCATATCAGCTAAAGGGCATATGAAGCCGTCTTTGTGGAGCACATCCAGGACCTTCTTCTCTCCCATAACATGTCCCCAGCGCGCCTCCGGCAATATGTATGGTGTGTTTGAGGTACTCTCCATGCCGCCGGCCACTCCGGCCTTGATGTCACCAAGGCGAACCCGGTCGGCTATCTGCATTACTGACTTTAAACCGGAGCCGCACCGCTTGTTCACTGTAACGGCCGGTACATCTTCAACCACCCGGGATTTCCAGGTGGCTATTCTAGCAGGATTCGGTCCAACCCCGCTCTGCCAGCCATTACCCATTATAACCTCTTCAATATCTTCAGGGGGCATGGCTGACCGTTTTACCGCCTCGGCAATTACAACAGCGCCGAGATCGCTCGCCTCCTTTGACTTAAGGCTGCCGCCGAATTTTCCACCGGCAGTCCTGCAGGCGCTCAGAATAACTGCTTTTTGCAAAATTTCATCTCCCTATTCCTGATCTCCCTATTCCTGGCCATTTTCCATTCCCTTCATCAGGCAAAGTGATTCGCTTACAGCGAAATCCGCTTCGGTTACCTTCCTTAAATCATCAATGCTCACTTCCGGAGCAAGTTCGAAGAGGGTCATCTTTTTCTCCGGGAAACGCATAAGGCAATATTCAGTAACTACCATGCTTACAACCCCAACACCTGTAAACGGCAAATTGCATTTTTTTACCAGTTTTGCTGCACCCTTTTTATTGGTATGGCCGGTAGCTATGATAATATTTTTTACACCGGTCACCAGATCCATAGCCCCGCCCATTCCCGGCACCATCTTACCGGGTATCCACCAATTGGCAAGATTTGCTTCACCATCCACCTGCAGCGCGCCGAGCACAGTGTAATCCAGATGTCCGCCCCTGATCAGGCCGAAACTGAAATCGCTGGCAATTAAGGCGGAACCACACATAAGGCTTAAGCAACGGCCTCCTGCGCCAATAAAACGCCAATCATCCTGTTCCGGTTTGGGCCCGGCGCCGACAACCCCGTTCTCAGTCTGGAAGACAATCCGGATACCCTCGGGAATATAATCAGAAACCAGGGTTGGAATACCTATTCCCAGATTGACAACATCTCCCTGGTGAAATTCCAGAGCAATTCGTTTTGCTATTCGGTGCCTAGCCTGCTCTTCTTCAAGTACGGGAAGCATAGTATGAATCCCCCTTCAAAACCAAAATATCCACCAGGATCCCCGGTGTAATAACATCGTTTGGATTGAACGCTCCGGCTTCCAGAATAGCATCAACTTCAGCTATTACTATTTCCGCCGCCGTTGCCATTGCAGGATTGAAATTACGGTTAGTGCCGAAGTAAATCAGGTTGCCGTATCTGTCTGCTTTAAAAGCCCTTATAAGGGCCACATCGGCTGTAAGGGGGAGCTCGAGAATGAACTTCTTGCCATTTACTTCTATTATTCTCTTGTTCTCTTCTGCAACCGTACCCACCCCGGTGGGAGTTAAAATGCCTCCCAGACCAAAACCGCCGGCCCTGATTCTTTCCACAAAGCTTCCCTGGGGGACCAATTCAAGTTCCAGTTTTTTTTCATTGAAAAGAGCTTGAGTGGCTTTGTTCAATCCTACATGCGAGGCAATAACCTTTTTTACCTGACCGTTTTTAATAAGCCTGCCGTGACCAACATCTTCATATGCAGTGTCATTGCATATGAGGGTGAGTTCCTTGATATTCGCATCGATAAGAGAATCAACCAGAGTATATGGAATTCCTCCGTAGTTGAAACCTCCTACCATGATGGTGCTTCCCTCTTTTATGCATCTGATTGCCTCGTTTGCCGACAGGACCGGCTTAATTATTTTTTTTGCCATTCATACCTCCCTTTAGCAGAACATCCGAAGCCGCAGTAAGGCTCTCCTCAAGAATAGACACAATCTCTTTTATATGATTCTCATTAACAATCAGGGGAGGAGCCACAAGAAAGTTATCTCCCTCCACACCATTCACCATTCCTCCTGCAGGATAAACAACCAGGCCTCTTTTCATACATTCAGCACTTACTACACCGGAAGCGCCAATGCTGCTCTGAAAAGGCTTTCGCGTCTTTTTATTGGCAACAATCTCAACCCCCCGCATAAGCCCCTTACCCCGAATCTCACCCACTATTGGGATATCTATAAGCCCGGCCATCAATTCGCCTAAAAGCTCACCCTGCACACGCGCATTCTCGATTAAATTGTTTTTATTGATATAGCCAAGGACTGCAGTAACCGCAGCAGCGCTTACCGGGTTTGCGTTATATGTATGACCGTTCTGGAAATGGCCGCTTCCATTTTTAATGGCTTCAGCGATTGCCTCTTTAACGAATATACCGCCGGCCGGCACATAACCTGCAGCCATACCCTTAGCCGAGGCAATAATATCAGGGACAACATCCCAGTGATCCACACAGAATGGTTTTCCTGTTCTGCCTATTCCGGTCATAATCTCATCCGCTATGAGCAGGATATCGTAACGATTGCAGATTTCCCTGATCAAAGGCCAGTATTCATCCGGAGGAACAAGCGCCCCCACAGTTGAACCAACAATAGGCTCAGCAATAAAGGCCGCCACATTATCCGCCCCCTCCCGCTGAATCACATTTTCAAGCTCACGCGCACAGGTAAGATTACAAGCCGGGTATTCAAGCCCATATGGGCATCTATAGCAGTAATGGGGAGGAATTTTGGGGTGCTCTTTAAACATAGGCGCAAAGATACGGCGCCTGGACATGTTACCTGCGACTGCCATTGCGCCCAGTGTAGAGCCATGGTAAGAATTCCAGCGGCCCACAATAAGATGCTTTGAGGAGCCGCTCCCGTCCCTTTCTACGAAATATTGGCGTGATATTTTGATTGCGGATTCTACAGCCTCACTCCCCCCGCATACAAGCCAGATATAATTCAAATCACCCGGAGTGATCCGGGCAATGGCCCGGGCAGCCTCCTCAGTTGCCGTGTTGCGCCAGCGCGAGGGATGAGCAAAGTTGAGTGCCTGCATCTGCCTGTGAATGGCTTCTATTACTTCGGGAATAGCGTGCCCTATACCCGATACCAGCGCTCCTGAACAGCCGTCGATGTAGTTTTTACCCGCTTCATCATAGATATAGATTCCTTGAGCGCGAACCGCAGTCAGCATTTTTTTAGTAAAATCTCTGGGTATTAGAATGCCTTTTTCAGCCATCTTTTTCATTATATTCGCTAGATAAGACATTTGTCAAACGATATTTTTAAATATTTTAAAATAAAATTTTTTAGAAGTATTATAATAATATTTATAATTTCCTGTAGAAAAACTCTTGCCTGGCTGGTATGGTTAAAAGAAGATAATGGCGGTTATCTTGCAGCTTCAATTCCAGGAGAAAATAATGGCTAAAAAAACAAATCAGCGTCTCCAAAAAAAAAGGGTGATGATCCTTGAAGAGGCCGAAAAATTACTGACCAAATACGGAAAAAACACATCCATGGGGGATATTGCCCAGGCCCTGGGAATGGATACCAGCGCACTCTATTACTATCACAAGAGCATCCCGGAGATCATCGACACAATTCTAGGCCAGAAGTACCATGATTTCTCTCTGGATAATGAACACTGGCAGGGCTTGACTAAGAGCCCTCTTGCCAATTTAAAGGAAATGGTTACTTTGATCCTTGAGTTCTACTATGATAACCAGGAAATACTACAAATTATTCTGAGCCAGGTCTTTCCCCTCTGCCTTGATCCGGAACATGAAGATGACTCTATTGCTATTAATCATTACCTGCAGACTTACAGAGACGCAGATACCACTATGCTCGAACAAATCAAGCGCGCCCAGGAAAAGAAGGAAATTCACAACACTTTTTCACCGGTAATGATTCTTCAAACCATAAGAGGTGTAATATTCGGAATCTGGGCCGCCTGGAAAGAGGATAAGCCGCCTCGTGATGAAATCCCGGGAATAGTCGAACATATTTTTTTAATGTTCACTTAGCTCATAAGATTGCCGCCCTCACCCTGTTCTCCTGTCAAAGCGCGACTTAGCTTTTAATTCACGGAGTGAGCAGATATCCCCTGCCGAAGATTTTATAGAGCTGGCTGGAAAGCCATTTTTCCCCGTGGCTTTTACCGGCTGTCTTCATGCGCATAGGTGAATTGATAATCCTCATTTCGCCCCTATCAAGCTTCTGAAAGACATCCGGATTCAGCAGGTTCATGTATTCTATTATTATGCCTTTCCGGTAATTATGATGAATGTATTCAATTGTGCCATCTTTTTTTGAGGTTACCACCATGGCTACATGGGTAAGGGTATCATTCAACCTGCCGTCTTTATTCCTGTCATAGGTGTTGTCCCAGAAGATAATATCCCCGGTCTCAGGCTGATTTGTATTGTATAAGAGCTTTTCCTGCTCCAGGCTTTTATAGAGGCGGGTAACGCCATTGCCGCTGTATTTTGGAAAATCCCCGGCCAGATCAAGGCCGGCATAATAGTAGATGGCCAGCACAACACCGGTACAGTCCAGAGCAAATTTTTTCCCGCGGATATTAAGGCTCTCCTTACCGAGCACGTATCCGGCTCCTTCAGCCAGGGTTGCCTGCACTCGACCGGCTTCAGGCAGGGCTTGCACCCTACTCTCTTCCCTTATCCTCCCGGGCGCTGAGGCGCAAGAAGCAAAATAGGACAAAGAAACAAACAGAACTGAAATATATATAATTAACCTCATTCCAGCTATTTTACAGCCGTCTAAAATAAATATCCAGCGAAGAGGCAGGCAATTTAACCGCTCTTTCCCGCCGCTTTTACCCGGTTGAATACTCCGCCCAATAGATATAGTTTTAAACATGCAGCTTTACACCAGGAAAATTATCTATCCGGAGGGGGATGCACAGGAAATTAATCGCCCCTTGAGCATAAACCAATTGGTTGACATTAATGGAAATCCTCTGGAACTGCCCTTGAAAACAGCAAGAATAATAGCCTACCGCGTGTACAGAATCTCGACTCAAAGCAATATTGGTGAGGAGATTACCTCTTACCACCTCGAACTGCTATGGGAACAAGAACTCCGGGAACTGCTCGCTTAGCTTTGTTAATTTAGATCTGCCGGCTTAAGGCCCCTGGCTGCCGCCTGAAGGTTCCACCGGTCAGATTTTCTGCTTGCCGTTAAAGCAGTAGGTACAGAAACCGCCATGCAAATATTTATTGTCAAGCAGGCCCTGCTCACTCAGATAACCCAGGGAATCGGCTCCGAGAAAGATGCAGATCTTCTTCACAGAATAGCGGGAGGCAATAAGGCGGCTCGTTTCCGCTGTATTGATACCCAGGTAACAGCTGTGCCTGTAGGGAGGAGAAGAGACCCTGATATGAATTTCCCTGGCGCCGAAATCCCGCAGAATACGGATCAGGTTCTTCAGAGTAGTGCCGCGCACCACGGAATCTTCCACCAGCACCACCCTCCTGTCCCGGATTACCGAGCGGTCGGGGTTATATTTCTTGCGTACCTTGGCATCCCGGATAGCCTGAGTGGGCTCAATAAATGTCCTGCCAATGTAGTGGCTGCGGATCAGGCCGAAATCAAAGGGAATGCCGGATTCCCGGCTGTAACCAAGCGCGGCAGCGGTACTGGAGTCCGGTACGGGAATCACAATATCCGCTTCCGCAGGATGCTCCCGGTATAACCGGCGGCCAAGCTCCTTGCGTATTTCACTGGTAGAAACCTCACTGCCGAAGAGGAAACTGTCGGGCCTGGCAAAATAGATATACTCAAATATGCAGCGCAGCTCCTCTGCCGGCGGCTGCAGCTCTTCCCTTCTTAAACCATTATCATCGATTATTACCAGCTCACCGGGTTTTACCTCATCTATATACTCCCCCCCGATAATGTCAAAGGCCGTAGTTTCCGAAGCGACTGCAAAGCCTTTGCCTACTTTCCCTATAACCAGGGGCCTTACTCCGGAGGGATCCCTGACCGCGATCAGCTCTTTGCGGGTAAGCAGCAATGCGGAATAAGCGGGTTTCACACCCGCAAAAGCGGCAGATATTATGCGGGAAATATCTTTCTCTTTGGAACGGGCGAATTTGTGCAGGATAATCTCGGTATCACTATCTGTCTTGAATATACACCCCTCTTCCTGTAATTCCTTCTTAAGGCTCCGGCAGTTGGCAAATTGGCCATTGTGGGCAATAGCCACCATGCCCTTCCGGGTCTCCGCAGTTAAGGGTTGAGAGTTTTCTATGGTAGAGGAACCCCTGGTGGAATAACGGTTATGGCCGATAGCTGCCCTGCCCTTTAAACCATGGAGTATATCGGCGGTAAATATTTCATTTACTATGCCCATACCGAAATGACTGTAGAATTTTCGGGATGATGTGGTCACAATGCCGCAGCTCTCCTGGCCCCTGTGCTGCAGGTTATGCAGCCCCAGGTATACAAATTCCGCAGGTTTTTCAACACCCCAGATGCCGAAGACCCCGCATTTATCCCTTAGAATATCCTCATCTCTCAAGCTCACAGCTTCATCTCCCGTCCTGCGTCGAGCAGCTCACTGTGCTCTGCCAGCAGGGGTTTAATATATTCAGCCAGGTACTCCTCCACCTGTTTCTCGGCGCGCCCGGAAAAGTCGCCCTTATAGGCAATTTCCTGCAGCTCCTCCAGGCTGAAGGGCAGGCGCTCATCTTGACCAAGTTTTTCCAACAGCCTGTTTTCCCTGCCCAGCTCTTTAATTTCCCCGGCCGTTTCAACTGCCCTCTCTCTGATAGCCTCATGGAGAAGCTGCCGGTCACCCCCCTTTTTTACCCCTTCCATGATTATGGTTTCCGTTGCCAGGAAAGGCAGTTCTGAATCGAGTAATTTCTTAATAACTCCCGGGTATACCTTCATCCCCTCCACAACATTGCGGTAGATAGTGAGCAGGGCATCCACTCCCAGGAAGGCCTGGGGCAGGTAGAGCCTGCGTCCAGCGGAATCATCCAGGCTTCGCTCCAGCCACTGGTTGGCGGCGGTATGGTCCGCAGCTTCTCCCTGGCTGATTACATAGCGGGCCAGGGAACATATTCGTTCACAGCGCATGGGATTCTTCTTATAAGCCATGGCCGAGCTGCCGACCTGTTTGCTGCCGAAGGGTTCATCTACCATCTGCAGGTGCTGCATTAACCGAAAATCAACAGCAAACTTATGGGCGCTCAGGGAAATATTCTTGAGAACATCCATAATGCGTACATCCCAGAGCCGTGGATAGGTCTGGCCGGTAACCGGAAAGCTGCGGCTGAAACCGAGTTTCTTGCAGACCAGGTCATTCAGAGCCTTTACCTTCTGATGATCCCCGGAAAATAGCTTTAGAAAACTATCCTGGGTTCCTGTGGCTCCTTTAATACCCCTGATGCGGTAATTGGCAAGGAGGTAATCCAGGTCCTCAAGGTTGATGGCCAGCTCCTGCAGCCAGAGCGTACCTCTCTTGCCCAGGGTGGTGGGCTGCGCCGGCTGGAAATGGGTATAGCCCAGGCACTTCAGGGATTTGTATTTCCAGGCAAAATCAGAGAGCGCCTTGATCAGGTTGATCAGCAGAGTGCGAATAAGTTTTAAGGCCTCGTAGCACTGAATAAGCTCAGTATTGTCGGTAACAAAGCAGCTGGTGGCGCCCAGGTGAATAATGGGCTTTGCCAGCGGGCACTGCTCTCCGTAAGCAAGCAATGCGGCCATTACATCATGACGCAGCTCTTTTTCCTTCTCCGCCATTACCTCGAAATTAAGGTTTTTCTCCTGACACTTGAGCTCCGCCACCTGCTCCCCCAGGATATTCAAACCCAGCTCTTTTTGCCCTTCCGCCAGAGCAATCCAGCAGCTGCGCCACTTTTTGAACTTATAATCATCGGAAAAAATATAACTTATCTCCTCTCCGGCGTAACGGTGGACCAGGGGGTTTGAATACCTGTTGCGCATTGCATCCATTTTCAAATTACCTGTATGCTCTCAATCTTTCTAAAACCTTTTCCAGTTCCGTCACGGCAAAGAGCTTCCTGCCCGTATAGCGATTGCAGCCGGCCATGTACATTTGCGAAACCAGATCCACCAATTCCCGGGGCAACTTCACCGGTTTAACCTGGCATTGGAGCTGCCACCCCTCTCCCTTTTTTTTCCAGCTTTCACAGGCTGCGCCAAACTCAGGCTGGTTATTTTTATACCACTGCCGCAAAACCTCTTTGCTGATCTGCTCCCCGTTAAGGGCGAAACGGTTCTCATCAAAGGTTCCCAGAACATCACATACTGAAAGAGCGTTATCATACACAACCTCGATCTTGCCGTCAAAGTGCTGGAAACCAGCCCCCTCCGCAAGCTCGGTTATACAGTCATTTACCCTTAAGGCCAGCGGGGAGAGCTTCCGGAACTCACTTTCTTCCAGCCCGGAGATAAAAAAGGCCTCTTCCTCAGTCAACTTGCGGTCTCCTGATTCCAGTTTAGTAGTATAATTCATTACCGGAGCAGGGAGCATCTCGCCTGCTTCAGGAAGGTGATCAAGCCCCAGACCCTTCAATATCTCAGCCTGCCTGCGGCTGGACTCGGCCCGGTCACCTGCAGCGGCCGCTCTTTCAAGGCTGCCGAAAACAGAGCTTCCCAGTGGCAGACCGTTGCGGAAAATTATTTCCAGCCCGACCAGATAGTTATTCACCTTACCGCGGTTGGCATCAAAAAAGGAGTAATCATAAATAACCTCTTTGCCTCCCTGTGTGCTGCAGAACTCCCTGGCAACAGGATAATAGACCCGTGCCAGCTCTATCTGTATAACCGGGTCGGCAAGCTTTGCCCCGGCGCTGCTTTCCGGAATATCAGAAAAGCGCGCCACCCTTCCCCTGGACCCTGCCAGACCCCGGTAATGGCTCTTTATTCCCCTTCTTTCCAGCTCTTCAAAATTGAAAGCCGCCATATAAGCCAGGGCCCGTCCCTTGTTCATAATATGATCAGGCATCTCGCCCCAGTCAAATACACTGTAGCGATCGGAAAAGGTGAAGTTTCCCACACCGGCCCGGTTCTCAAAGGCCTGGTCCAGCACTATTAAATCTTTTACACTTCCCATGAACTACCCCCGGTAAATCTTTTCTGGAATTCCTTATCACTCTTTTCCAGGCTATTGACCTTTTCCCTGTTGTACTGCTCCAGCAGTTTACGGTAACGGGGATCAAGGTGGGCAAAGGACTGGGCTGCGAACTTGCCCACATTCTTTGCATTAGCAATATAGGCATTGGAGCTCCCCGGAGGATTTGTCAAACAGCTCTCATTGGATCCATCCGGCGGACAGCTGATTACCGGATGCAGAGCATGAAAAGAGAGTGTACCTGACAGGGCATCAGTGCCCCCGGCAACTGCTATAAAAACAATGGCAATCGAAAGTCCATTATAGTCTCTGATTATTTCCAGCAGGGTATCCGGGTTTTTATGCGCCGAGCAAATGCGCACTTCAAAGGGGATCTCAAAATATTTAAGCGACTCGATAATTTTTTCAATATGGGGCCGGTCGCTTTCTGAACCGGCCATAATGACAACACGCTGATCCATCTATGCCTCCTTAAAAAGAGTTTAAGTTGTTTTTACACCTTTAAAACCGATGTCCTTACGGAAATAACTCTGCTCAAAGTCTATTCTCTCTACTCCCTGATAAGCACGTTCAATTGCCGCGGTTATGGTGCTTCCGATTCCGGTTATACCCAGCACCCTGCCCCCGGTGGTGACCGTCCTGCCGGAATCATCATTACCTGTGCCTGCATGGAAAAAATAGAGGTCCCGGCTGTCACCTGCGCCGGTTAGCTCAGGAAGACCTGAAATGATCCTTCCCTTTTCATAGGCGCCGGGATAACCCCCCGAAGCCATAACCACGCAGCAGGCCGCCCCCTCTTTTTGCTTGAGCTGGAGTTCCGGCCAGTGGCTCTCAAGCTCTCCTGTCGCTGCCGCCGCCAGCAGTTGATAAAGATCCTCATCCAGCAGGGGCAGCACCACCTGGGTCTCAGGGTCTCCGAAACGGCAGTTAAACTCAACCACCCGCGCCTGTTCTTCTTTGATCATCAACCCGGCGTACAGACACCCCTGGTAGGGCGTGCCTTCCCGGGCCATGGCCTCAAGCAGGGGCCGGATAATTTCCCTGTCAGCCCTTTCCATGACAGCCGCGGTAACCAGGGGAGCCGGGGCGTAAGCACCCATGCCGCCGGTATTCGGCCCCTTATCACCGGCAAATATGCGCTTGTGGTCTTGAGCCGGGGCCAGGTAGAGAGCATTCCGGCCGTCGCAGATGGCAAAGAGAGATGCCTCCTCCCCCTCCAGGAACTCCTCAATAACCACCCGGTTGCCGGCGCTGCCGAATACCCTGTTTTTTAAAATATCTTCAGCCGCCTTTAAAGCCTGTGCCAGATTATCACACACAATAGCGCCCTTGCCCGCGGCAAGGCCCGCGGCTTTTACCACAATTCTTCGTTCAGTAAGGGAGTGCAGGTAGCTTTCAGCTTCAGGCCATCGATCGAAAACGGCAAAGGCCGGCTGGGGAATATTATAACGCTCCATAAAACGCCTGGCAAAGACCTTATCGCCCTCCAGCCTGGCCGCCCTGCTGCCGGGACCGAAGGTCATTAAGCCCCGCTCCTTAAAATAATCCACCAGCCCGCTGCACAGCGGAACCTCCGGCCCCACAACGGTTAGATCGATACCCTTCTGCTGCGCGAAATCGGCGAGTAATGAGAAATTTTTTCCCCCGGTTGCATCTATGGGAATATTGGCGCCGCAGAGGGCGCTCCCCGCATTACCCGGTGCGATATATACCTCTTCAACATCCCTGCTTCGCCGCAGGAAAAAGGCAAGGGTATGCTCCCTGCCGCCGCCGCCCACAATTAGAACTCTGGCCATATTTAAACTCCCCCTGTCAGAAAGAGATCGAAAGCCTCTCTGCCATCCACCATGATAAGGCCGCTTTCATCCTGGTGTAAGCGGCCCTGCAACATATAATCCGCGACCTGGTGCATGGTAATGGGAAACTCCCGCCAATCTCCAACCACTTTAAGCTTTTCCTGAAGCTCTTTAGAGCGGCTGTAGAGCAAGGCAGAGCCGTATTCTCTGCCGCCGTTATTGTTCACGTCGTGGATCAACTCTTTAAGTGTAACACCGGGGGGAAGCAGCTTCTGCCGGTCAAAGTCTTCAGCCAGACCAACATCGACCGGAGCCGAAACCCTGGCAATAGCGCCGCCGTCCAGCTCTGCGGTGACCAGGTGGGTCGTGGTGTGCACATACTGCTCTCCGTTGAGCAGAGCCTTGGCCGTGGGTATCCAACCGAGCCCGATATATCTTCTCTTCCCGGCCTCATCGCGTACCCGCAGATCACCGGGATGAACATTAACGATAATATAATTGTTGCACAAAAGCGGACTCAAAAGCCAGTTATATCCGGCAGCAGCAATCAACTCTATATTATATCCCTTCAGGATCTTGTCGGTCAGGGCATCAAAGGTCAGCCGTTTCTGTTTATCCTGAAACCTCTTTCTCCCGGCCGCAGAAATCTTACCGGGCTCAATACCGTAAAAGCGGTAGATATTGTTTAGAGCCTGGTCAATATTGAAATCACGGGCTATGGATCTGTAATTTGAGTCCGGATTATCGGAAAGGATCAGCCGGATATCCAGCAATTGGGAATTATACTCAATTATTTTACGGGCATTACTGCCTGAACCGCTCATCAGAATGGCGGTGGGAATTTTACGCATTGTTTTCTCTGCCTCCCTCCTGCCTTACTTTAAATATGTGACACCATTAAGGAAAATTGCCGCTCCCTCTCCGTATTCCGGCAAAGAATGGCCTGAAGAAACCATCCTGGTCCAGGAGGGATGGTTGTAGGGATAGAGAAAGGCTTCCGGATGGGGCATCAACCCGAAAATAAGGCCGCTTCGATCGCAGATAGCCGCAATGCTCTTCATGGAACCATTGGGATTTAAGGGATAATCCATTACCGGAGAGGAAAAAGAATCATCAGAGTATTGGGCCACTACCTGCCCGCTGGAAAATAGAGCCGGAATTATCTCCGGATCATCGGTAAAGAACTTACCCTCGCCGTGACGCACCGGCAGAAAAATGGTTGCCAGGTCCCTGGTCCAGATACAGGGGGAATCCCTATTTAAGCGCAGGTAGACCCAGCGGTCCTCAAACCTGCCGGAATCATTGCCCATTATTGTGCAGTTCTGAATAAAGCGCCCCCCTTCCACCCCGGGAAGAACGCCCATTTTTACCAATGTCTGGAAGCCATTACAGATGCCGATTATGGGCTTCTGGTCATCGATAAAACCCTGCAGGTCTTCCTGCAACCTGTGCTTGAAGCGGCCGGCCTGGATTCTGCCCGCGCCCAGATGATCACCATTGGAAAAACCGCCGATAAAGGCCAGGAGCTGATAGCTTTTCAGCTTCTTTTCACCATCAAGCAGGTCGGTTATATGAACCAGGCAGGGCTCAGCCCCTGCCAGCCGGAAGGCAAAGGCCGTTTCCTCTTCACAGTTCAATCCGTCACCGGTAACAATCAGGGCCCTGGGTTCAGCCATTAATCCTTGCTCCTTAATGGAGCCTGCCATTCTTTTTTCAATTTATTAATATCTTCCTTGATAATAATCCCGCCGCTCAAGCCCCTGATCTGCAATTCACCGCTGTTAGTTACCCTGCCGATTCTTGAACAACTAACACCAGTCATCAGCTTTTCAAAGCTCTCTTTATTCCGCGGATCAATAGTAACAATAAAACGGCTGTTGGATTCCGAGTAGAGCAGCACAAAATCAGCTGTTACTGAAGGCCCGTGGATAGCCCGCAGATCGATTTCAAGTCCATAACCGCCGGCAAAACTTTTACGCGCCAGCGCCGCTCCCAGACCGCCGATTGCCGGTGTATGAGCCGACTCTACCAGCCTGCCTTCTATGGCCGTGGCCAGGGCCTGATAGAGTTTCCGGGCCTCTTCCAGTTTTACCCGCGGCACCCTGTTGCCAATGTAAGGCCTCCCTCTGCTCTGCTCACCGTAAAATCGGTAAAACTCCGAACCCCCCATTTCTTCCATTGTCTCTCCGAGAAGATATACCAGGTCACCGGGTTTCTTCACATCCAGGGTAACAGCCCGGCTTACATCACTGATCCGGCTGACAACGGAAAGCAGCAGGGTGGGAGGAATGGAGATAGGGGGATCAGTCAGGGTACAGTCATTGGACATGCTGTCCTTTCCCGAGATCAGGGGCAATTTATAGCCTTTACAGAAATCGTAAAGTCCCTGATTGGCGCGTACCAGCTGGGCCAGTTTATGGGAGCGCTCCGGCATGTTCTCCTTCACAACATTGGGCCAGCAGAAATTATCCAGGGCTGCGATATAGCCGGGATCACCGCCAACTGCAACTACCCGGCGAACAGCTTCATCCACAACCGAGGCAGCCATCCAGTAGGAATCAATATCTGAATAGAAAGGATTTATTCCCTCGGCCAGCACTATGCCCATTAGTCCTTCAGCCCGGGGTTGGTCGAGCCCGGCAAGCATAATTGTGGCGTCAGAAGGAACGTCAAAGCTGCGGCCCACAAAGGGCTTGATCACACTGCGGCCCTTTACCTCGTGATCATACTGGCGCGCCTTTTCCTCTTTGGAACAGATATTCAGGCGCTGAAGCATGAATTGCAAAACCTCGCCATGGTCTGAAATATCAACTTCAGGTTCCTCAAAATCTTTCTTGATATATTGCGCTTCCAGTTCATATTGTGGATCGCCCTGGTGCAGAAATTCCATATCCAGGTAGGCCACTGTTTTGTTTCCGGAAAAGATGTGGAATTTTCCGCTGCCGGTAAAACGGCCCAGGGGGGTCGATTCAACCCTGCGCCTTTCAGAGAGGGACAGGTAGCTTTCCAGCTTCTCAGGGGCAACGGCCAGGGTCATCCGTTCCTGGGCTTCAGAGATCAGGATTTCCCAGGCTTTCAGACCCTGGTATTTCAGAGGAACCCTGGCAAGGTCCATTTCACAGCCGCCGGACAACAGGGCCATCTCACCAACTGAAGAGCTTAAGCCCCCGGCGCCATTATCAGTAATAGCCCGGTATAAAAGCCGGTCACGCGCCTCTAAGAGCATGTCCGCCATTTTTTTCTGGGTAATGGGATCACCAATCTGCACCGCCTGAACAGGTGAAGCTTCGTGCAGTTCCTCGGAAGAGAAGGTAGCTCCGTGAATACCATCCTTACCCACGCGGCCGCCGGCCATTACCATAATATCCCCGGCCTGCACCTCTTTATGCTCGCAGGGTATACCCGCAATTTCCAGGGGCATTTCTCCCAGGGTGCCGCAGAATACCAGGGGTTTGCCCGCGAAGCGGTGGTCGAAAAGCTCCCAACCCCGCATATAGGGTATACCGGACTGATTGCCGCCCTCGATTACCCCGCGGTGAACCCCCTCCCTGATCCGGTGGGGATGGAGCAGGCGCGGAGACATTGTTTCTGCGGCCAGGGGATTCCCCAGGCAGTAGCCCCACACATTGGCGGTCAGCCTGGCCCCCATACCGGTGCCCAGGGGATCGCGGTTCACCCCCACAATCCCGGTCATGGCGCCGCCGTAGGGATCCAGAGCGCTGGGACTGTTGTGCGTCTCTACTTTATAAACCAGGGCAACGCGGTCATTGAAACGGATTATTCCGGCATTATCCTTGAACACGCTCAACAGCCAGGGAGTATCAAGTTCCCTGGTTACCCGCTTGATATAGGTATCAAAGAGGGAATTGATTTTAATCTTTTTACCGTGTTCATCCGTGTAGTGGATAATGCCGTTGAATACCTTGTGGTGACAGTGCTCGGACCAGGTCTGGGCAATAGCTTCCAGCTCCACATCCGTGGGCCGGGCTTCAAGCCCCACACCCCGGCGCTCCGCCTGCACCTCTAATTGCTGAAAGTAATTACGTATGGCTTTCATTTCCTGCAGATTCAGGGCCAGGGTCCTGTTTTGACTTATCTTAATAAGCACCGCATCACCTGTTTCCAGGTCGATAAGCTGGAACTCTTCATCCTGAGCTGCCCGGTTGTGTGCTCCATCGTATTTATCCATATCCGCAGGCTGAGCTTGCGAGGCTTCCGAGGCTTCCGAGGCCCGCCATTGCTGAAAGTTGAGGATATCCGTCTCCTCAATCAGGCTGTTGGCCAGCAGTTCACCTGCAATACGCTCCGCCTGGCCGCGGTTTACTCCGCTTAGCAGGTAGCGGGTTGCAGTGGTCACACCTCTGTCGCCTTTGCATTCAATACCCAGCATCTCTTTCAAGGCAGCTGCTGCGCTTCTCCCCACATTATCAGTAACCCCGGGCTTATAGCCGACCGTTATGGAATAGTCAAACTCTTCGCAGCTCAATTTCCTGTTCACCCTGTACTCTTCAATAATGGGATCACAGAAGAGTTCCCCTGCGGCCAGTTCAGCCTGTCGTTGACTGATCTCTGCGTTTATATAATATAATTTACGGGTGATCACTCCCCGTACCGGGATATTCAGAAAGTCACGTATTTCTCTTGCCCTATTCTCACCCGCAGCATCTCTGACCCCTCTTTTAAAACCGACCTCGATTACCTGGATCATGGTAAAAACCTCACCCGCTCCTGGGCTGCTGTTGCCGGACTTCCAACCACCCTGCCGATTACCCTTGCCTCTTCACCGCTCAGCCGTAAAGCTGAAACCACATCCCCCGCGCTATCTCGTCCAACGGCCAGCACCAATCCCACACCCATATTAAAGGTTTCATACATGCCGCCCCTTAAGGGGTCATGTTCGGGGATCCCCCCGCAGCGCTGGATCAAAGAAAAAAGAGGCGGAACTGAAAAGGATGATTTCTCGATCTCCGCGCCCAACCCTTGCGGCAGTATGCGGCAAAGATTGTCCTGGAGACCGCCCCCGGTTATATGCGCAATACCCCTGACAGACCCTACCGTGGAATCCTGCTCTAAAAGTGAATGAACCGCTTTAGTATAGCTGCGGTGGGAAACAAGCAGAGCCTTCCCCAGCGTGGTGTTGAGTTCAGGAATAAATTGATCTAATTTCAGCTTACCCCTGTCAAGCAGGGCAGCAGCAGCAAGGGAGTAACCATTGGTATGCAGGCCATTTGAAGCCAGTCCTATGAGCAGATCCCCTTCTTCTATTCCAGCGCCGGTTATTATGCAGTGCCTGTCCACCATTCCGGCAATGGAGGCACAGATATCATATTCCCCCGGAAGATAGAGATCCCTATTTGGAGCTACTTGCAAATCCAGCAGGCTTAAGTTTTCTCCGGCCAGCACCCGAGCCAGCTCCTCCCTGAAATCCTCGATAAGTTCTTTATCAGGTGTATGACAGCCCAGATAAACCATAATGGCCAGGCCGCGCCCTCCCTGGCAAAGCAGATCGTTTAACGAGTGGTTTACTATGTCCCCGGCCAAACCCCTGGTCTGCCGGCAGGCTGCACCCAGCCTGGCTTTTGTACCCACCCCATCCATGCTCAGCATGAGCACCGGATCCTTAAGCCTTTTCAGACGGGATATATCCACACCCTTCACTTCCCGAAATTCCTGATTCGGGGATTTCCGATTTTTCTGTCGGGCTTCAGGAAATCCGGTTCTGCAGCCCCGGCTGACACCGTAGAGGGCGCCTACCACTTCCCATTTACCGCTTTTAAAAACCCCCGGCATTTCCGCAGTCTCGCCCCCTGCCAGGGGAAGCAGCGGCGGCCCGGAGAGCACATCCGCAAAACCGGCTACCAGGGATTCCACCTTTTTCACCTCAAGGCGGGATGCAGCGAGGTAGTCAAGAAAAGCGATTTTTTCGGCAACGGGTGGGAATGAGGAAAGGCAGCTCTCTACCACCAGGGCGGCTGCACCCGCCCTGCCGCCGGCAAAACCCGGTTCCAGATATCCCAGAGAACCTACCAGAAGGGGCTGATCCCAGCCCTTAAAATCACTTAGAGAAATGCCGCCGGCAAAGAGGCCCGTTTCCATTACCACACGGTGGTTATGGGTGCGTTTTATCTGCTCCTTAATGTGCTCATTGCTCTCTCTGTTGCTTCCAATATCAACACCGGAGGCTTTATAGGTAAGCGAGTCTTTGGGCACTATCTTGCTCCACTCTTATAAAACGACTGTAGTGATTGAATAGTTAGTTAAAGAAAAGCTCTCGTTGCAGAATGCCATATAAATGAATAGCATGAATTGAGAATCAGGGTCAATAGAAACCGAGCGCTTAAAAGGCTTAACCGCTGGTTTTCGAACAGAGGGATCTATCTTTTTATATCCTTAAATAAAATCAGGCAATAAATTCAAAAACAACCATCATTATAGCAAGTATTGTAAAGCCAAGGCTCATAAATTTAAACATCATAGAAAAGCGTTTGTCCATATCTTCAAAGCGTCTATCCATGTACCTCTGCATATCTTCAAATCGTTTATCCATGTACCTCCGCATGTCTTCAAAGCGCTTGTCCATACCTTCAAAGCGTTTATCAACTCTCTCAAAACCCTGCTTTATAATTTCAGCCAGAGTTTTAATATCGCTTCTTATTTCATTCTGCTCTTTTTCATAACTTTCCCTGCGGACAATATTTTCGGTTAAAAGCACAATATAGCGGTGTAGAGATTTTTTATTTTTTACTTCAACTGCTTCTTCCAACTCTTGCTCTAGAATTTCTACGATAGCTTCCATTCTGCTCCCCATGTTTATATGGTAATCAATCATATTGATCTTTACAAGTTATTACATGCCTTTCTGCTCTGCTGCTTTTAATTTAAATTACAGGCAGATAAAATAACCAATAAAGCAACAGAGCGCCGGCAACAATAGACTCTTTAGGCCAAGAGTCGCTTTCCCTTATTATGCAATCAGCACGGGGTGAGCTGCCCATTCTGAGAGTTTGTACAGTGGTTCCCGTTCAATCAAAATGTTTCTGACAAAGAGCAAAATCGCATCCGCATGGGAAAGCTTCTGATTTTTCTTCGATGGAAGATACTTAGACAGAAGCTCTTTTAGCTCAATTCGCTTGATGAATTTATTTATGATTGGTAAGGCGCTAATTGCCTTCGAATCTAGACCAAGACTATCTGCATCATTTTTCATGCTCCCCTCCCAAAAAAAGCTTGACTTTTAATAAATTGGAGTATATATTACTTCAAGGAAGGAGTCAAGGCTTTTGTCGGAAAAAGATGCATTAGAGAAAAAATATTCTTTATTGAAAAGAAAAATTGATAAAATGGGCTTCATTTCTACTGGGAGTGTGATGTCAGTATATCAAAAATGTGGTTATTCGAGATGTGCGTGCGCTCACGATGAGAATGCACGCCACGGACCGTATAACCGTTGGACCCGCAAAGTAAAAGGTAAAACCGTAACAAGAACTTTAACAGACAAGCAAGCTAAAATATGCAAGGAATGTATAAGCAACTATAGAAGCTTGGAGAAAATTATAGAAGAAATGAAAAAATTATCTGTCGAGTTTATAGAAGGACAGAAATGATTTCTAAGCAAACCGTAAAAATAGCGAAAAACTGCATTTTTTACTTGCGGAAAGTAGGTAATAATACAATTATTTAGCAAATAGTGTATATATTTTTTCATCAAACTACCTGACATTTATTATCCACATGTATCAGCGTATTACGTTAGCCGGAGAGAGATGCCCAACAGGGTAACTTCAGTCCAGGGGCAGGTCCTTCTTGTACTCGGCCAGATCATGGATATCTGCCTCCAGCTTGCCCGCTTCGCTCATCCGTTCCATAAGCACTTCGCCGTTGAATACCGCCGCATGCAGGGATTCCAGATCTCTGCAGCCCAGGGATTGAAAGCATTTCCTGATGCCGCTCTTTATCTTGGGCACCCATCTGGCTATGGGGCCCTTGGAGCGCACCATGCCAACGACCCCCTCTCCTACAATTCCACTTGAGTCTTCCTCGTCATAGCGGTTGGAGCTGCCCCGCAGCATGGCTTCGACCGCGCCCATTCCCTTATAGCCTTTAAGTTTCCTGCCCTGACGGTCATATATTACCTCACCCGGCGCCTCGTCGGTACCGGCCAGCATGGAACCAAGCATAACACAATCGGCAAAGAGCAGGCCTTTGCCAATGGCAGAAAATGTTGCGTAACCCCCGTCTGAGATTACAGGGATCCGTGGTTCAATATTATGTTCAGCGCAGTACCGGCGCACGGCCAGTGCGCAGGAGTAGGTTGCCGTAATCTGCGAACGGGTGCCCAGGCTGACCTGTGAAGTTGAGCAGATAGATCCTACGCCCTTGCCCACACGGATTGCATCAGCCCCCCATTCAATTCCCCGGACAGCTCCCCCGGCAGTGGCAACATTGCCGTAAATTACCTCTATTCGCGGATAGTTGCCCTTTAAAAAGCTAAGCACATCTCTTTCATGGGCGGAGTTTCCATGGGAGCTGTCAACACATAAAAAGTCGACGCCCGCTTTGATCAGCTCCGCGGCTCTTTCCCTGGTCTCCCCCAGCTCCGTTTTTACCGCGGCGCCCACTAAAAGGCTCTTGCTTGAATCCTTAATACTGTCCGGATAAGCCTCGCTCTTTTCTATATCCGTGCGGGTAACCAGGCTGTCAATATTACCATCACTTTTAACTATAAGCAGAACACCGGCATGACTTTCCAGCAGCAGATCATTAGCCCGCTGCAATCGTTGAAAATCATCTTCCGGCAGCTCTTCGAGCCTGACAATTTGATGTTCCAGCAGCTTCAGCGGGATCATCCGTTCAGCCACAGCCAGTTGGCTGTGCTTCCGGCCTGAATAATCATTCTTAGTCAACAACCCCACCAGCTTGTTGCCATCAACTATGGGCAGGGTGGATATACCGGTACTCTGCTGCAACTCCATGGCTCTGGTTATCGGGTCCCGTGGCGACAGGGTTATCGGGTCCTTAATAAAACCATTTTCGAAGCGCTTAACCAGGCGCACCTGTTCACTCTGTTCTTCAATTTCGAGATTATAGTGAATGATAGCCGGGAATCCCTGCAGGGCTACTGCAATAGCCAGAGCCCTTTCGCTCACATCTTCCATTGGCGAAGCAACCAGGGGTGTTTTAATAGCAATATTACGGGTGATCCGGCTGTTTAAGCTGACACTGCTTACCGGAAAATCTATTGTGCGCGGCTGAAGAACACATAGGTCATTAAAGGTCAGGCTCTCGCCTGAATATTTCTTAAAAAACTCATGCGCCGGCAGGGCAAAAGGATCGATAAGTTCCATATACCTTTATACACCAATCCCGGGAAAAAGGCAAGAATCAATAAACCAGTCCAACCCTGCCTGGCCGCTACCTTATAGATCATTTTTCAGCTCTAGGAGCCTACGTATTGGGGCTCGAAATATAGCTCTGATACGACCTCTTTCACACCCGGCATTTCTTCCACCATTTGCTGACAGCTATCAATGAGAGCTTTGGTGCCGGCATTACCTTTAAGCAGAACAACACCATCAGTTGAAATTACCTCCAGGAATCTGATGGGCAACTTCTCTGTGTAAAGGATTCTGGTGATAATTTCCTGTGCCAGGCATAGATTTTTGAGTTTCGATTCTTCTTCTACAGAGGCCTTTCGCATTTCATTAAACGCATCTTTTATCAGAGCAGCAGCGGCAGCTACAGATAGAAAGCCGGTGTTGATAACCAGGTCATATAAGTCTGGTCTGTCCCAGGGGATATTGAAGAACATCTTATGGAAGCCGGATCGGTCATGATCACTATGCTCTATAATATGCTTAGCCTGCCGATCACTACAATTGAACCTCTGTTTTATCCTTTCCAGCCTCTGTTCCGGCGGAGCGATAATCCGCACTTTTAAAACGCCAGGCACGTTCTGAAAGAGCACCTCACCTCCCCTGCCCACAATGACACAGGGGCCTTTACGGGCAAAGTTGTAGGCGGCTGTTTTAAGGACATGCAGGTACCTGTTCTTTTCGGGAAAAAAGCTGGTCCAGAAAGAAGGTTTCTTCTCATCATACTTTTCGACCTCGGCCTCGGTAATTCCGTAATCGGTGAGCATAAGCTCCAGGGACTCTTTATCCAGGTAGTTAAGATGCAGTTCCTTCTCCAGGATGCGGGCTATATCCTGCCCCAGACTGCCCATCTCTCTTGACAGGGTAATGATTGCCATGGCCTCCTCCCTTAATTTAAAAGTTTCTTCTATTGTAAGTATAATGAATTCGTGAAGAATAAGTCAAAAAAATTGCTGCAATTTTCACTCGATGAAACGCTATAACATCAGCTCTTTATGGCCCTGGCGCTGATTCTGCGAATCTCCTCAGCGATTACAGGATTCATTGTTTTCATGAAATTATCTGTAATATTGTTTCAATTAATGGTGATTCCTTTAAATCACCGTTAATTTCAAGAACTCTCTTCGGGGTCATCAACACTACTGTAAGTCTATAGCATTAGCAGGTCAACCATCTGCCAAAGATCTTATTCAATGAATCGGTTAAAAACCACAAGGGCATTGTCTACAGACCCGGTAACATAAAGGTTTTTTCCATCCGGGGATACTGCCACCCCTATTGCACTATCCAGACCATCGACTCCTTCCACATTGTCTTTATGATATGAGGAAAAGGTTATGACTCCTGTGGTTGTATTACGATTGAATACGACTATGGCGTCATCACCGCCTCCGGTTACATAGACATTCTTGCCATCGAGCGAAACAGCCGCTTCTCTTGCATGATAAAGTCCGTCTACATTATCTATACCTTTTTTAAAGAAAGTATCGAAACTTAAAGCGCCTGTAACAGGGTCGCGCTTAAAAACCGCCAATGCATTATCGTAATATCCTGCAACAAATACATTATTACCGTCCGGCGAAACTGCTATTCCCGATGCGCCATTAAGACCATTCACACCTCCCTGTTCGTCTATAGACAAACTGGAATAACTCAATTCGCCGGTTGTAGTGTCCCGATTAAAAACCGCCAGGGTGTCTCCTATGAAGCCGGTTACATAGATATTTTTTCCATCAGGTGAGACAGTTATATCCTCCGGGCCATCAAGACCGGCAACCCCATTTTCTCCTTCTTTAAGATAACCGGAATAGGTCAAATTACCTGTGCCGGTATCTCGGTTAAAAACTGCCAACCCATTATCATGATACCCCGTTACATAAACATTCTTTCCATCCGGAGATATGGTTATACCCTTTGCTCCGTATAGACAATCGATACCCTCCACATTATCATAAAAGCATTGGGTAAAGGTTAAGGCCCCTGTGCCGGTATCACGGCTAAAAACTGTCAACCCATTATCCACATACCCGGTTACATAAACATTCTTTCCGTCAGAAGATATGACTACACTCCTGGCGCCGGAAAGACAATCGATTCCGCCATTCCCGTCTTTAAAATATTGGAAAAAGGTCAATGCTCCCGTAATACTGTCCCGGTTAAAAACGAGTAAGGAATTATCGTCATAAGCAGTTACATAAACATTTTTACCATCGGCAGATACCGATACCCCTCTTGGATTGCCAAGCATGGTTATACCGTTTTCTCCATCTTTTATACTGGTAGAATAAGTCAACGAACCCCAAAGAACTGAGTCTAATACCCTGAAAATGTGTGCGGCTGAGCCGCCCCGGGTGCCGTCCGAATTAAAGGCTGTTACATCAACCCGGTATACACCAACCGGAAGATCGCTTCCAACCATAGTACCTGAACCTGTACTCTTTGATTCCCCGTTTAAGTACCAGATAAAAAGTATTCCATTTTCTTCATTGGATAGGGAAGCCGCAAGATTCATAGTGGCGCCTACACTGATTTCACTCAATTGCCCGTGTAGAATTATATCAATTGCTTCCTTTAGCTCCGGAATAATATTTACCTGTATATTTCCTTTGAGGATTAGATCATAAAACTCAAAAACAGCGGCTGTTACCTGACCCGTCATGATCCTCACCACTTCAACGGCGCCAATAGCAAGTGTACCGGCGTCAAATAATTGAAGATCCAGGGTATAGTATCCGCTTGGAATAGTATTGTTGGTGCAGGTGGCGGTATTTCCATTGCTGATTGTAAAGGATAGATTTATAGGATCTCCCGACGACGGCATAAGCTTAGCCTCGATAGCCGGACTGCTGACATCTGCCGCTGTCCAATACACCTGTAAATCAAGGGTTCCGGAACCATCAAGAGGGCTTATAATAATATTAAGTGTCTTTGTCTCGTTATACTGGACAGTAGCTGTTTCTGTTCCTTGCCCAATAATTGTTCCATCAATATTCTTTGCAAATACTGTAACCTCCCAGGCACCGATTTCCAGACCTGTAATTTCAACAGTGTCATATTCGGTGCTTGCAGAAAAGGCGCTGCCGTTAGGCCCACTTCCTGAAATTTCAAAAACAGCCGGCTCCAGGCTAATAGCTGGTTGAATAGTTTTTGCCTGAGAACTGGAAATACTAATAATTAGAGAAGCCTTCCGGTTCTCTTCCATAGGATTCTTGCAGAAAGAAAGTATGGCTATTATCAGTAGAACGAGTACCTTAATAAATAAATGAGCTTTCATTTTATCCCCCCTCATTAATAATCTTTTCCTTAAATATCAGGAATATTTGTTCCATTCACTATAGATAAACCCTGAAACAGCTTTCCTGCTTTTAATATTTTGAAATATTTTTTGGTGGGACAACTAATAGAGGTTTAGATGATCTGAAAGGCCGGTTTCCTTAATTTGGCCGGCAATCCTGGCCGCACAGTTCATCTTAAGTTCAACCTATGGGTATTTTTGTTAAATACTGTTTTTTTAAAGCTTTTTGATATAGAATAGTATATGGGCAATATGCAAAACAGGAGGAAGATAACACTGTGCGGTTAATGAGAATTGTAATTGTATCAATTATCACCTTGCCTTTTCTATTGTTTACCACCTGCCTGCTGGATCTGGAACTGCCTATACCCGAGTATTCTCTTACTATAACCTCCCCGCCAATTATTAATATAAAAAATATTGCTATTCAATGCAGCTTCACAGCGGACGAGGATGTGCACAAATGCCGCTATACCCTGGCCAAAAGTGATGGTACATATACAGAAGAACATGAAGAAGATTTACCGGCGGGACAGATAAATCAATTAAATTTCACTAAGTTGAAAGATGGAGAGTACAACTTTGATTTTGCCGTTCTCACCTATAGAAATGGTAACTATGAAATCCTCTCTTTCTTAGTTAAAGAGATCAGTTTCTGGGTTGACACCAGTGTTCCTGAGGCGCCGACTGTAGATATTGCCGGGGGGCAACACACAGACCCCAAGTCAGTAACCATTTCCTTTACTGTAGCAACTCCACCGGATGAGACTCCGGTACGATTAGATTATTATATCTTGAATAAATCAACTAACGGTATATGGAACTACTCTAACAGCTTAACAACACCAATTACACCAATTAACATTACAGAGGACACGGTGCTTAGAGCCAGGGTTATTGATCAAGCCTTCAATTCAAGCGCGATAATAAAAGAAATTTATTACATCGGAACAACTCCGGGGGCTGATCTGCTGGCCAGGTGGACTCTGGATAATTTAGATAGTGGTGTCTGGCCGGAAGATGGCGGGAATGTCCCCCCGTACGACGGCGCCAACCGTAATGCGACGGAGGATATTGATGGAGTGCGAGGTAATGTAGCCTCATTTGATTCCGACCTGCTGGCAGATATTGTTATTGCTCACGACCCGGCCTTTGATCTGGACGAGGACCCGGGCTATACTATCTGCGGCTGGTACTGGATGGATAGCGCCCTTATTAATCCCGACCCCATCACCATATTCAGCAAGATGGACATTACGGGCGCAAACAAAAACTGGTGGATCTATGCTGATAGTTCCGGGTTTCTAACCTGGACCCGGACAAACGCGGGCGCTGATTCATCTTTAAACTATGCCGTAGATCACCGGGACTCGAGCTGGCACCACTTTGCCGCGGTTTCAACCGCTGCTACCCACATTCTCTATATCGATGGAGTGCAAAGGGCAATATCAACCACCACTGCAACCACGGAGACACCCGCCGGTGATCTTTATATCGGCAGCCGGATAGATGCTGCCGTCAATACAGACTACTGGGACGGCAAATTGGATGACCTGCGCATTTACAACCGCGGGTTATCCCCTGTTGAAATATATGAAATATCCAACAGCTCCTGGTAAAAGCTTGAACATTATAATAAGCAAAACAACCCTTTTACTTCTGCTTATTACCCTTGCTGCCGGGGCTTACGCACAGGATTCGGTCCCGCAAAGTGGTGTTTTGTTTATAACATCTTCACCCCTGGGCGCCAGGGTTATACTGGATGGTAATCTTTTAATAGAGCAGACTCCACTGCTCTTAAAAACTCTCTCCGCCGGAAAGCACCGCCTTAAAATAAGCAAAAAGGGATTCAAAGAGCAGACCCTCAAGCTGGATATAGCAGCAGGAGAAATAGCCGGCCTTAATATCGAGCTTGGAAGAGCATATTTCAGCCCCTCCTTTACGGAGGAAAAGAATATTGTCATCCACAAGACAAATGAGGATACCGGTGAAAGGCTCTTCAATATTCAGGAGGGAACCTATAATATCCGCAGGAAGAAAGATATCCTGGAAATTAAACCCCAATTTCCTCAGCAGGGACTTATTAATGCTTTAAACCTTACCATTCCCATTACCCTTTCCTTTTCCGCCCTGCTTGCAATCAAAGATATTCTTTATCCCAAGGACCAAATCTTAAAGTTCTCACCGGCAACAATTTCATCCTTTTCGGTAAACATAGCAATGATCGGGATTGATGCTATATTATGGCTGCGCCGGGGTAAATTCAAAAAAACCTTTTCTTTCACTAACGAAGATTTACGCAGATCAGAATCTATGGCAAAAACACATTATGAAGATGGAGAAAATATGCTTGCTTCAGGTACATTAAATGAAGCGCTCCATTTTTATTCTATAATAATCAATAACTACCGGGAAACAATCTATGTACCACTTTCCCTCTATAAGATAGCCAAGATTCACTATATTATGGGTAAATATTCACTGGCTGCTCTCGAGTTTCAGCTTATAATAGACAAATACCCCCTTGCCGAGCTATACGATAAGGCACAAAAAGACCTGGCAGGCGTCTTTGTAAAACAGGAACTGTATGAACCAGGTATCGAGCAGCTTGATGAAATGGTTCTATTTGATCCTTTATTCAGCCGTGAAGGTATTGATTATTATAGATGTGAAATCCTCGAGCGATGGTTGCAAAAAGAGAAGAAAGTTCTATCCCGGCTTATAGAATGCCTCGATGAAATGGTACAATTATACGTAGATTCAAATAAAATAACCCTCTACCGCTATAAATTAGCCTATTATCTTAATATTGAAGGAAACAAAAAGGGCGCCCTGGCTCAGCTAAATCTTATTGAAAATCTCAGCGTCAATGAAGAATTAAATGATGAATTAAAGCAAAAAATCAAGGAACTTTTAAAATCAATTAGGGGTGAAAGCTGAAGATGTTTAAATATCCACTTTCCCGGCTGATTCCGGCAATTTTACTTATATTTTCCCTGAGCAGCAGCCCCTCTTTGCTCATTGCCCAGGAAACTCTCTCTATAGAGCAGCAGGAGCAAAGCCGTATGGATATATTACAAAAAATGAATAGCGCTGAAAAATATCTGGGCAAAGACTACTATCTCCTGCCTGAAAATATTTTGCAGTTAAACACAATAATCGACCAGATAAAAGGCTCACCTTATAAAGATTTATACACCGAAGCTGATATTATGCTCTTCTTAGCCAAAGAAAAGAAAAATCTGCAGGATATAACTGAAAACAGGGAAGAAAACCACAAATTGATGTTGGAAACCTTAAAAAAAGATAAAAGAAGAAAGTCTTTCAGATTTGCCTTTTCGTGTGCTTTCTGGGCGTCGCTGGGAACGGGAATAGTTTCTACAATTTTAACCAACTATTATTGGTATCAAAGTGAAATTACACTTAAAAGTTATTTTTCAGCAACTACAATTGAAGAAGCTACCCGGTTGAGAGATTCGGCAAATGAGTATCAACGTTTAAGCTATTTTTTTGCCGGTGTGGGCGCTTTGGGCTTTGTTGTTTCAGTGCCCCTGTTTGCAGCCGGATCAGCTAAAGAATGAATCTATTGTACATAGGCCATGAAACAGAAATAACACATTAAAATAAATATTGAAGCCCCCTTGTCCGATAGTAGAGAGGAACAGGAATTAAATAAGTGGGAAGCCTCCTTGCAAAAGCAATTTCTTATAATGAGTCCCTCAGCATAGAAAACAATAACCATCCTGAAAAATCAGAGCTTTCCTCAGAAGATCACTTCATCACCCATGAAGAAAAACAGCTAATTCTGCTGGATATTGATAACTTAGTATCTAAGAGCAGAACTAAGGTAACCGATGCTCTCTTTACTCTAAGAGCAAAGAAAAAGGGCATTCTTTTTCCCGTTATCATCAATATTGCAGCCATCATAGTGATTTGTCTGGGGATTTATCTATTTTCCGAGCTTTTCAGGGTTGAGCAAAAGAATATAACACAGGGAAAAATAAACCTAACATCTGCCGGGAGCCGGCTTATTGCAGAGCTGAAAAAAGAAACCGAAGCAAAGTTAAGGGAAAAGAGCGCTGAAATTGATCAAATTCAAAAACATCTTAAAGAGCTGGAACTGTCAAGAGCAGCCTTAAAAGCCAACAGGAATGCAGACATCAAGAGTAAAGAGCAAGAGCTGGTCGCCGGCCTGGAAAGAGAACTTGAAAAAGAGAAAGTTAGGTTATCCGAGCAGGCTATTACTGATCAGGAAATGAATTACAAATTAGAAGTTTTTAAAGAAAATTTAAAACTCGAGAACGCCCTGGAAATGGAAAAATATCGATCCAAATTAGATGGCGCCATTCAAGAAAGAGAAAAGGAACTTCTTAGAGAAGAAGAACTGGCCCGGGAGAGTCTTCAGGAAATCAATAAGGAAAGGGCTGTCCTTTTGGAAGAAATAAAGAAAGGGGCTGAAGCCGAGATAAAAACGACTTTGCTGCCGGACAGTTCTCCTGCAGAGCAGGAATTCTTAACACTATCCGAAGCTGCCAAAAGAGAAGAATTGCTTAATAATCAAATAATCAGCTTTTATTCAATAATTATGGAGCAGGTTAAAGCCTCTGATCTTGAAGCGGCTGCAAGATCACTTGATGAGTTAAGATATTTACTGCAGAAGGAATCAGTTGAGGTTCCTCCGGCAGTTTTAAATAGAAGAAGAATAGAATTCTTTATAATTGATTCTCTTAAAAAGTCTCTTAGTCCGCAGCAAATTATCCAGGCGCCTGAAAAAATTGATACTGAATTACCTGGTAAGCAAGAAGAAATTATTCAAAATCTACTCAAAGAAGCGGAAACACTTAAACTCGATATGTTAGAGGCTAACGTAAAAGTAGCCGGCCTTGAATCTCTGGAAAAGCGTATTAATGATTTAACAGCCCTCTATGAAATATATAAAAAGGAAACCGCTAAATTAGTATCTTCGGAAAGCGAATATAATTATCCGGAGGCAGAGCGTCTGCTTTATAATTCCCTTAATGCAGAAAGTGCGCAGCATTTTTTTCCCGGATTTTCAGAACTTTTAAGAAATATTCAGCAAAGGGTAACCGGCTCTGTGGAAGAGCGGGCAATAGGAGAAGGCCGGGAATCTGCATTACAGGATATAATATTGTTTGTTAAATATTTATCAGGACTCCGGACTGAAATCGATGAAGATGTATATGACAAAATAGACTATCAAGCCCAAAGGGAACCCCTTTTTCATGCTGCTATTAATGAAATTCAAACCCTGGTAGCCGGAGATATTGATAAGCAAAGAGAAAATATCTTTAACTTTCTGGGCACCATTGCCGTGGTTTCCGGCAGTCAAATAGTAATCGAACCCCTGGTTGCGCTCCCCGTTGAAAAGGGATCAAGAATAATAATCAAGCGTTTTTCTGAAATGAATAAAGAAGAAGATATTGCCGAAGGCGCTATTCTTCAGGTTTCAGACAAAAGAATATTAGCCGTTGTAGAAGAAATCCTGGAAGAGGGGAATATTCCCGGTGAAATGGATATGGTTTACGTGCAGGTAAAAATTGAAAGTAAAAAGTGAACCAAACCCCTGAGCCGGGCTCTTCAGGGCCGGACAGCAGAAAAAAGCAGATTGTGTGTTAGAAACCTTAATTTCCCATAAGTAGGAATATGTTCATAATAGAAATACCCAGGGTTAATCCGGTAGTGATAAGCGGGAAATATTTATTAAAATTATGGAAGAAGCTGTTTGCAGGAACATAAATTTTATCTTCAGGTTGGATTACAGCCTCTGTAGTGCGCAAAATTTCTTCCATATCTTTGATGATGACTTTGTTGTTGGTGTTTTTATCAGGATCTATTCCGCCTGCTAAACTAACATAGTACTCGTAGGTTCGGTTTGGGACATAAGGATACCTTCCCGGACTAATAACTGCTCCGGAAACGCTTACAAAAAACTGCTTAAATGGTATTATAATCGAGTCATAGGGCTTAAGCTCGATATCATCGATAGGATTATAGTTATACAGTAGTTTCTCGATATTTACAGGGATCAGTTCTGTATGACCCAACCTGATTATAAATGAATTTGCAAGAGCCGCTACCGGAGAAATTGAACCTCTTAATGCAAATAGAGCGCTATAGAGTGTCTCTCCTTCCTTAAAGCGGTATGTTACTTTATTGGCAGTATCTACTACCTGGCCTCCCTCAGTTTCAAACTGCTTACCCAGCGCCCCTTCAAAGTAAACTATGGGAAGTTTGTCAATCTTTGTGGGCACAACAACAACATCTAAATCTTTCAGCAGGAATTCATCATCATAGCCTTTGCTCAGATCCAGATACATGGTTTCAGCCGGTTTTTCGCTTCCGGTTATAAATCTATCAATCTTTATTCTTGATTTGTCTGCAAGCTCTGTAAAAGCATCGCCATAGTATTGGATAAGTTCCTGTAATCCCTCCCCGGGAAGAAGCTGATATTGACTTGGCCTCCTGACCTGTCCGGAAATACTTACCGCTCTGTCTCTTTTAGAGATTATAATGGTATCCCCAGGCTTGAGATAGGGGTCCTCTTCTTTCATCCCAAAACGTTTGGCTTTGAAAAGATCATATTGCCTCCCCCTCCCTTGTTCAGGCAATACTTCAATATCTCTATTCGATGAATATGGCGTAAGGTGTTGGCCAACAACCTCACTGAGCAGGGTAAGACCCCAGGCTGTAATATTGACTGATTGTTTTACCTCACCGGTAATATAAACCTGGAATGAACCTACGGAAATGAGTATAAGCGATGGTGTGCTGCCCGGATATGCCTGTTCTACTTTCTCTTCCACAATAGACTTGATTTTGTTAAAGGTCATATTTTTTGCATTAATTTTTCCGAAAATAGCGAGGTTAATGATAAAGTCGCTGGATACAATAACCTCCATGGAAACAAGCTGGTGAGAACTAAGATAGTTGAGTTTATATACATCCCCCGGCATAACCGGATATTCCGGATTGGACATGGCCAGGAGAAGCCTGTTGTAGGTAATGGGGGGTAAACGCTCGCTTGCAGAAGATAAAGAAATATCGCTTAAAGTACTCTCCGTTCCTTCCTGTGAAAAGCATAATAAGCTAGTGAGAATGAGCAGCAAAACACAGAATACTTGTTTCTTCATTTAATATTTCCTTTTAATAATAATACCAACGCCCAGGCTGTTTATTGTTTATCTTCAGCTGATCCCTTTTATTCTTTTTATCTTATCAGGATCGTTTTTAATGTTTTTAATTGCATTTAAAATAAAGACTGCAATAATACTAAAGAAAAAGGCTAAAAACACAGTTACAATACAAATTAAGGACCTGCTGGGTCCTGATTTTTTATCCGGGACTTCCGCTAATTCCAGAACCTGGAAAATTGGCTCTTCCCCTTCAATTGAAAGCTTGGTCAATTCGTACTGCTGGATTAATATTTCATATATCTTTTCCTGAACAAATAAATCACGCTTTAAATGGATAAACTCTAAAGCCAGCTCCGGTAAATCCTTTTGCGCGGGCATAATCTTTTCATAGCTTGAAAACCCGCTTTCCACTTCTCGAATAAGCTTTAGCAGGTTGTCCCGTTCCGATTTCAAACGTTTTATTACCGGATCTTCAATTCTGCTGAAATCGGAATAGGTCTTAATTTCCACTTCTTTTAATATCAACTGGGAGCGCAGCCTGGCAAGCATTGTAATCTGTTCAGTGGCCAGTTCTTCAATACTTAACACCCCGTGTTCCTGTTGAAAATCCTGAATCCGAGCTTCCAATCCGGACATTTCCGCAGAAACACCGTCCAGTTTTACTTCAAGCAGCTTCTTAAGGGTTAGGCTCCTGTTTCCGCAAATACTGCTAACGCGCTTATCTAAGAGTTCGACTATACGATTAACCACAGCGGTTGCCAAAACCGGGTCGTAATCTTCATAGCTAATGGTTATTGTGTTGGTTTTAGCATCATAATCAAAGCTTGAGTTTTCCAATATTATACTCCTGGTTTCTGCTTTAATATATTTTTTAATTTTATAGCGCTCAACCAGATTGAATTCCTCGGCAATGGTATCTAAGATGGATTTGCTCTTGAGCAGTATTACGGCTAATTCGCCATAACCCGATCCGTCGACGGAAACCCCGGCCATACTTGCCAGGGCGCCCAGACCGGAAGAGGAGATCATAGAGGAAAGATCTCCCTGCTGCTGGCCCTGAACCAGGATCAGCGCCTCGGGGCGGTATTTATTGGGAAGGGGGCTTCTTTCCGGGGGAAGAACTAAAGACAGAACCGAAAAACCAACAGCGCCCAGTGCAGAAACCAGTGTAATAATGATTATAAGAAGCTTGTATCTGAATAGCACCCCAAACAGGGCTAACAGGTCTATTTCATCTTCTTCAATATGATAATCTTTTTGGATTTCATTCATGGCTGCATATTATATAAATCATATAAAAACTTCAACTATGAAATGGTCAAGATAAAACTGTCAGCCACCTGCGGTATTTGACTCTAAAATACTTCACTTCTTAAACCGAAGGCTATTTTAGTAACCGTCCCAGCATTAATATCGGAGGAAATAAACCAGAGCTGTGATTCTGTATACAAGGAGAAGGAGTTGAACAATTTCCAGCCCGGAACCTGAACCCTGGCCAACACAAGCTGAGCTATTATCGAACCAAGGACCAGACCATTATTGGTAAAGGCAATGCTGTCT
Organism: Spirochaetales bacterium; assembly: GCA_030604195.1. GTDB lineage: Bacteria > Spirochaetota > Spirochaetia > SZUA-6 > DRHE01 > DRHE01. The sequence continues at coordinate 17,496 of JAUVWI010000019.1, read as the reverse complement.
TCCGACATTGTAAAATAAGAGAAATTTGCTCCCACTGCTATGCTTGACGAGAGAAAGTCCCAATTTGCTCCAAAAAAATATCCATAAGGCAACACTGCTACATTAGCCAAAAGCTTTGCCCCAATTACTAAGCCACTGAACCTGCCTACAGGCGCAGTTCCCAATTGAAGCTGCAATTTGACATTGTCGTCAAAAAAGGTAAGCCCGGCCCCCGCATCCCAATAGGTAGCGCCAAGGAAGTGAGTGTCTATATATAACCCTTGAATAAATCCCGGAACCTGGTACTTGCTCTTGCCGCCCTTGCGCAAGGCAACGGACACATCCTGTAGCCCACTGGCGTCTGCTGCTATTCCGGAAAGAGAAATCGAGTCGTTAAAACGCATACCCTCTTCCGGAAAAATAAGGGTTACTTTAGGCGGAGTGTCATCTACAATAAGCTGGGTTTTAGCCACAGCAACACGGTTATCCCCAAACCGGGCCCTGGCAAGAACGTTAAGAACGCCGTCATGAAGGTCCTGGGTCTCAAGCCGGAAACGCCAGTCATCTTTTCCCTTTGCCTTGCGAAAGGTTTTTCCATTATCAAGACTGACCTCTATTCTGTCGATTTCATGCACTTTGGCCAGTTTTTTTGTCGCTGCTTTATCCTCCGGATCTGAATAGAAAGGGTATCCCGCCTTTCCTTCAATCCAGGGTCTTTGTGAGGCAAAATCCCCGGCAATGAAATTGCAAATGATAATCCATGGCCCCTGCCCGCTATATTCCACACTCCTCTCAGGTGTTTTTATTGTCGCGCCGTGGGCAAGTACCGCCTCGACCTGAAAGATGTGAGAACCATCCGTCAGGTGTTCCGGCTTAAAATTGAAAGAAAAATAACCATGCTCAGTCACCTCCAGCGCCTCGAAGATATTGCCGTCAACATTAAGGGTTACTTTATCGGGTATCTTACTGCTCTGGATTCGCCCCTGAAAGAGAAATTCCCCTGCCACCATTTCACCCTGCACGGGAAAGAGAATATCAATATGACTATACTGCATGGCAACGATTTTTTTTATATTACGGGTTATATATACTGAATTGTCTGCTTGATCTTTAGCAGTAAGACGCAGATTATACCAGCCCTGCGGAAGGAAAGAAACATCAATTTCCTGCAGAATCACTTTATCAGGAGGCAGATGCATAACTACCGGCTTCACCGGGGCAACTGCTTTGTTAACCTTAGCCACCGGCTCTGCTTCTGCCTCTGCATTACCTTCAATCTCCGCCTTCTCTTCCTCCGCCTGTTCTTCGGCAAGCGATGCGCCGCGGCCAAGCTCCGTTATTTCCAGGACCAGACCGGCCAGCGCAATTGGATCATTTACCCTTCCTGTAAGACAGAATGAACCTGTTACCTGCTGTCCATCAAAAGGTCCGGCCAGCTCCAATTCAGGCGCCGTATTATCAAGGTTAATGAGAGTGGTATAAAGCCCTTCTACATCTGTGCTGTCAACCGCGCGTATCAACAATGAACAGATACCGTCCTCAAGGATATTGGTGTCCAGCGAGTAAGACCACTTCTCAGTTCCATCCATACGATTGAAGGTATTTCCATTATCAAGAGACACGAACACCTCTTTTATACCATTCGCATCAAAAGATTCTCCCTGAATGACCACAGTATCCTTTACCGTTTCTTCAAGCGAGGGAGTGTTGAGCTGAGAAATCGGTTCAGCTTTTGAAACCATGAACCAGGAAACGGCTACATCACTAAAAACCCCTCCTATATCCTTTGCCTTAACCTCTATAACGTGTTTGTTATCATCAACATCTGCCAAACGTATGGGAATCTCAAAGTTGTTGCTTCCTTCAAGCTCCTTGAACTCATCATCATCAAGACGGTAGTAGATAGTTTTTACTGAATCATCATCAAAAACCATTCCGGAAATACTGAAGTCGCTGCGTATAAGAATACCTTCCTCGGGTATCTGGATTTGCACCACCGGTTTATCCGATTCAAGGTCAATATTCAGCTCCGGCGAGAAGAGAGTTTGGTTACCGCCCCGGTCGGTAATCCTGAAAAAGAATTTCTCAGGAGGCTCCTCGTATACAGCAAGGTCGATGTCATGGGAAAAAATCGCTGCAGCCTTTACAGGCACAAAAAACTCGCCATCATCGCTGAACTCCACTGAATCAACCGGACTGTTATCCTCTATTCTTCCGCAAATGGTTATAAGCCCATTCACAGTGTCAGCAGCTACCGGGGTTATCTGTTCAATCTGCGGTGGTGTACTGTCTTTCTGCACTAAACAGGGAAGCGTTACCGTGTTACCCGCCCGGTCAGATGCCTTAAGCCTTATATAAACATTGCCATCAGGAACATCTGCCAGGGGGATTGCAATAGTAAAGGGTAAATCAGTTGCGCTGGTCTCATCATTCTTTTCTATGGCTACAGAATGGAAGCTTCCCTCTTTACCCAGGGCGTATTCCAATATAGCCACTGCCAGGTTATCCTTAAGGGTTCCGGTGAATATAACTTCCTCATTAACCCATAGACCGGTTACCTCGTCAGTCAGATCTATTTCCGGAGGTTCAAGATCTACCGCAATAGAGAAGGGACCGGCGGTAAAGATATTCCCATCAACAGTTTCAACAACAATTTTTAAATCAGTTGCAAAACCTGAAGTTTTAGCTCTAAGATTAAATATATTGCCTTGATGTGAAACAGAAAAGAGATCACTTTCAGGTTCAAAACTTATCGAGCTTATTGCCCCGCCGCTAATCAAGCCGATAATTTCTTCCTGCTCCGCCATTTTGATATTAGTGGATCCGTTAAATCGCCGGTCCGTTATAAATATTCCCTCTTTCTCTAATGCTCCAACAATAATGTAGGTTGTAAATAATTCCTCCCTGCTATATTTGTCCTGAGCCTGTATAACCAGTTCCACAAATCCGGAGGGCATTTCATCCGGCAGAGCAAGGCTGAAACTCTTTTTTTCGGGTTGATCGGTTTTTTTCAACGAAAGAGAAAGGGGTTCGGATCTGTTAAACTGAAAAGTTACTCCCTGCAGCGGATTGTGGGAAGTTACAAAGCCCGTTATAGCTCTATGGGATTCGGGAATTATCTCCATACCGGGGCTGAAAGCAAGCGGTTCGCCTTCTCTTTGTACAACTGAAGACATTTCTATAAGCGGTTTATCAAGACCTTTGGTAAAATTAATTCTAACCGGCTTTCCTTCTACCCCATTTATATCAACAGCCCTGATATCAAGCTTGTGACTTCCGGCTTCAAGAGCAGGAATTGTCAAATTAAAACCCTGGCCGGTGGCAACTCTCTGCTCTTCGCCGCCGTCAAGGCTATAGATTATTCCCTGTACTCCATCGTCGTCACTCACAAATCCTGACAACAGGTCCTCAAAAACTATAGAATCCGCCTGCGGGCGCTCCATTTCCAGCAGGGGCAGATCAACATCCGTATCAAGCTTCAACTGCAGTTTCTTAATTGTTCGATTTCCCGCTCTATCGGTAAGTGTAAAAACAACATCCGTCCGGTTCTGCCCGGAAAAATCAAACTCCTGCACCCAGTAGCCGTTTCCGGGAGAGAGAACTATCTCTACAGGGTCGTCCTTTCCCCTCTGCCAGGTCATTTTTTCAATGCCGACTTCATCGAAAACCTGACCACAGATATTAAACTTACCATTTTCCTGAAAATCTTCTGTTGGGTAGAGTATATTGAGCTGAGGAGGTTTATTATCTACAAAAAAAAGAAAAGCGGAACGTCCGACAGAACCCATTTTATCAACGCTGCGGAACCAGTAGACTTGAGGGCCGTCAGAAAGTTTGCCGGTATTTATATTCAACTTGAAATTTACCTCGGTGGCTTGTTTTTTGCCTTTGAAAGAAAGTTTTTCATAGCTTTGGCCGCTGTCTGTGCTGTATGATAATTCAGAAATACCATTTAGATCGGAAATTGTTCCCTCAAGGGTCACTTTGCCGCTAACGAGCATGCCGTTCTCATGGGATACAATGGTGTTAACCGGTTTCTCTTTATCAAGATTGAAAACAACTGAGTATTCTTTTCCGATAACATCGTTAGTGTCGATTCCACGTGCAGTAATAGTATAAGCTCCATCTTCAAAATCAGAGGTATTAAGATATAAAGACCAAAAGTCCGTTCCGTCGGCTTCCATGAAATCACTTTCATTGATCTTTACCTCTACTCTCGCAACTCCATCGTCATCAATACAGGTGCCTACGATGTTTAATTTCCCCCCAACCCTCATGCCCGGCATGGGGTTGGAAATATTAATAACCGGCAGGTCAGAGTCTGGATCCACCAAAATATCGATCGGCCCTTCAAAATACACATTTCCGGCGCGGTCAATTCCTTTAATTATCAGGTTGTATTTTCCTTTATTATAGCCGGAAATGTCATAGTCATATTGCCAGTTCTCAAGACCTGTCACCTGGCGGAAAATATCTGGACCACTTTCAGGTGATGATTGAGTTTCCTCTTCTATAGAGGCAGTACCTGCTGCTGCTGCTGTTGTTGTGCTATCAATCTCTTGAGAAATTGCGTAATGTCCTGTCATGACAAAAAGGATAAGTAAAACCGGAAAAAGTTTATTTTTCATATTTTATCTCTTCTATTAATATTATAGCTCATGAAATTATAATATCCACAAACAGAGGGCTGTCTGATAGGGGATATCATTAATATCGACTTTTTCTGTTACCTTATATAGTTCACTTTTATTCTTGCTTGAACAGGTAGCGCAATCTATTAGATAATAAATTATCGGACAATAAATGCTTATCAAGCGGGGTGAAATGTGAAAAAAGAGAAAAATAAAAAAATTATTATTCTTAGCAGTATTATTGTGCTGCTCATAGCCGGCCTGACCCTTCTTATTGCCTTTCTGTTTTTTCCGCGGCCTATAACCCGGGATGAGGATGTTACCCTCCATATTTATATTCATTTCAGTGATCCGTTGCGGTTAAAAAAAATAGGTGAAGAGATTGAATTATTTACAGAGCTGGAACCCCGCTTCCATTTAGTACTGCATAATCTGCCCTTCAGCCGGCTGCATAGGGATTTTCAAAGCGGTGAATTAAACCCACCGGCGGATATCCTGGTAACAAGCGCGCCTGCTTTATATGATAAGAATACCTTTCTTAAAGAACCGATTCCCTGGGCCGGGCGGCTCTGGACCCTCTACTATAATAAAAACGCGTTGAAAAAAATCGGGATTGATCCGGAGAATGGAAAGGACAAAGTATCTATAGATTTTGCCGGTGGAGAGATTAGCAGAGAAGAGCTGGAGGAAACTTTTACCGGATTGAAGGAAGCAGGCATTACCCCCATAACTCTTGGGGCTCAGTATGGGTGGCCTCTTGCAGCCTGGATACAGCATTTAACAGCTTTCGAGGGAGGCGTTACCGAGGCAAAAGAAATGCTCTCCGACTCTTTTGACATCGCTTCCCCTGCTATAAACATGGCCATTAAGGATTTTTCTTCCTTTATAGAAAAAGGCTGGGTATGGGAGGAGTATCTTGCAAGGGACTGGCCAGGCGCTCTGAAGCCTTTAATAGAGGGGAAAACCGCCTTCTGTCTTTTAAGCGAGAACCTGATTACATCAATTCCATGGGAAAAACGTTCGCAGATTGGATTCCTCCCCTTTCCAGGCTCTGCATCAGGCGGCCAAACCCGGTGGGCTGTAGGCTCCCTGATATACCTTGGCATTCCTGCTGATGTTGAATCTCCGGAGGATGCTCAGAAAGTTCTTGATTTTCTTACCAGCCCGGGGACCACTGACCGGCTCAGTAAGAACCTTTTATTGCCTTTTTTTTCTTTTGAATCCGGTAGCCGCCTGCAGAATAACAACCCTCTGACCCCCCCACTGCTTATTCCCAGCATTACATCAAGAACGGATAGCCCTGTTATCCGGGAGATTAAGAGGAAAATAAGCGAGGTGAGCCGGAGTCCGGAGTAATTCAAATTAATTTGAGACGTGACAATTGGCGCTGCCCTCAATACAACCCCTTTGCTATGTGCTCTTTTTCCTGTTAATAGAGATCAAGGAAGGTTGCATTTTCGATATAGGTCCCGTTATAACCTACAATTACACTTCCTGATGTTGGAGTTGCTCCTGTTGAATTGATAAATGTTTTTACAGATTGGGGATTTGTTGCACCGGGAACAGCAATTACTTCCCAGCTTCCGCTGAAGGCGCCGCTTGAGGGATCCGCCCCCTGGGACAGAGATGCTAATGTTGTTGTAGGATAGGCAATTCTCACGGCCGCATTAGTACCGATATAGGCGCTGGAAAAGGTGCTGATTACAGGACGGTAATCCCCTGTGCCGAAATCTATTACAGTAATAGCATTATTGAGACCGGAGCTATAGAGCGCATCAACAGTGAAGCTTGTTTTATTGGCAAATTCTTCATCATAAGTGGTGAGGTAGGTATAGTTTAAGAATCCCTTCTGGATATCATAATAGGCCAGGTGTATGCCTCCGGCAGGGTCTACTTCCATAGCGACATTGCTGCCGGCTTGAGAGGCAATGGGGGCTGTCCATGCTGTCCAGGTTGCGGGCGTACCCACGGGATCACTGTTGTACATGAACTTGAGTGCGTCCGCGGCGGGATCGTACCATGCCAGATAGACATTATCATTGACACTATCATATTTCAGAGCAAATTCTTTACTGCTGTATGCACCGCTGACAATATTCTGCCTGGCGGATGTGGCGGTTCCGGCGTATTCCGGATTGTAAAGACCGGCATTCTTGCTGGCTTCGTTTCCGGCAGTGGGAAATGCTTTGGCAGGTAGAAAATCATCAATCTTTTCTATGGTAGATTTCCATGCGCCCAGATTATAACCGCTGACGGCTGTACCGGTCTCAAAGGCCAGGAATACGATTCCCCGGCTTACTGAGGCCTGATCATAGTAGGCAACAAAGTTTTTAGTGACGCTGTCATTGCCGCTTACTTCTATCTGGATGTTTTCATAGCGATTCAACTGACCTGTTCCTGCGTAGTACAGACTCCCCAACCCCAGCCGGCTTTTGGGTTCCAGATGCCAGTTATAGGCTTCATGTTCCTCAACGGCAAAGGTGAAATTATTTTCACTGGACCACTGCACCGAACCATAGTAGGGTTCCCTGTCATTGGCCGGATCCGTCCACCATTTTGAGTTGTGTAAAAAGGTCCATATCCGGGTTCCGGAACTATTGTACTGAAAGTCTCCCCCTTTGAGAGCGAAGGACTGGGTCATTTTATCTGCGTCGAGATAGATGCTGTCTGCATTGGAAACATACATCCAGTCCACGCCTGTTTGCTGGCCGCCGGCATTCAGTTGGGGCCGCATGACCGCCTCTTCTCCGGTCCAACCGGTATTATGAAGCTGCCAGAAGGCAATATAACGATTGTCATTTCTGTCGGGGTAATAGATGTTTGCTTCCTTGTTTTGACTCAGGTTGTCATTATTCAAGTTATTAAGGCTGCTGACACCATTGGTTGTTACTGTGAGCAGGCCGGAAGTATTCGTCGCGCCCAGAGAAACCACCTGTTCTGTTGTGCTGCCGCCGGATGGAGTAAGAGCTGTCCCCCCTATGTCGATAGAATTTGCAGTTGTACCGGCAAGATTGTAGCCCTTGATAGTAATTGTTGATCCAGTTGCAACGGTGTACTTGCCAAGAACAGAACGTTTGACATAAGTCCTCAGACCGTAATCCAATCCGGTCAGGATGTCGGTAATATAGGGAACGATGTCGACAGTCAGTGTCGGATCCGTTCCGGTTTTGGTCTGCAATCCGGTATTTCCCGCCCCGTCAATAGCGCGAACTTTGATTGTTCGGTTTAATCCGGCATTAGCGGTGACAGTCGGACTGACTGCAGGGAAGTCCATCGTTGTATCCCATTGATACTCCCATGAGTAATTTGTACCGGTAAGCACATCACTGCTTGTTATGCTGAAGCTGTCAACCGCTATCCAGTTTACACCTTCATCGAAGGAGATTTCGACCGTGGATACTTCTGTATCATCAAAAGCCGTACCTGTTATCAGGACAGTGCCGCTCAGGTCTGCAATGGCAGCTTCTTCGATGTGTCCCGGGAGACCATCCACATGTGCCTGGGTAAATTGATCGATATCTACTTTCGGTTCATTGTTGTCGAGATTGTTAACCCATATTTCCACGTCCTGGGTAACCAGGTTTCCGTCAGTATCCTTGACCTCGATGGTAAATCTGTATTGAATACCACTGACAAAGGCGGTAGTTTCTTGGATAGCAATAGTAATGTCATTAGCAGCAGAACCATCAGTTGTATCCGCAATATTGAACACTGTGCCTAAAGCCGGACCCTCTGTAGTCGGAACACCGTCTGGCGCCACGACCTTTCTGGTAATAGTTGCTTTATATGAGGAAGCATCAATGCCGCCACCGCTGCCGGTATCGCTTGCATTTACCTTTAGGTAAACTTCGGTCGCGGCTTTGAACAGACCGGTATAGAGACTGCCGCCCGAATCTATCTCAACTGAATTAATCTGAGGCGGATAGTTGTTCATCTGCCCCTCAACTGTACCATAGCTCTTGTTACCGGCCTCATCGTAAACCACGTAATAGATATCTATGGGACCATCGGGGAATACGGTTGTGTCAAAGAACGCGTACCACTCGTCAAAGCCGGTCTTGGCTTTGAGGGATTCCTCAAAGCCATCCTGATCACCGATACCTATTGTGCTGTCAAACTGTCCCTGTTCCAGGCGGTTGTCTATTGTAATCACATAGTCTACGAGTTCGGTAAATGGAACGCCTATAGCGGCAGCTCCAGCCTGGTCATAGAGCTCATCCCCGGCGACTGAGTTTGTTACACTAACCGGCGCCACGGCAGCTTTAGGGCTCTCAAAGTTACCGTTTTTCACAAAGTAAACATTTATTTTTTCGATACCAGAAACAAGCCCGCTATCGGTAGCGCTTCCCAGGACATGATTGATCGCATCCGGGTCACCTATATCACCCTTAAATGTATAGATTTTCGGGCTTGATCCTACGTAGGGCAGGGAATTGTCATAATCAAAGAGCGCTGTGGGCAGCTTATTATCAACATTAAAATTGAGATTAAGACTGGTCTGTTTATAGGTGTTATCCGTTACTTTTATAATTGTATATAGAATACCACTGTCGCCGGGGAAAAATCCGGCAGCCGTGGTGTATATTGTTTCACTGAAGGTGTATTCCTGGAAATCGCCTACCGTAGCCGGTCCTCCGGTAATATTGAGCTGCTGGTAGGTGCTTCCCCCGTCATAGCTTACCTGAATATAGTTAGTGTTAAGAGCTACATCGTCCCTGATAGTTCCTGTAACAGTAATTGCGCCTTTCACAAGCGTGCCGCTTGAGTAGTTAACCCCCAGTATTTCAGGAGATGTGGCGTCAATGTAAACCCGCCGGATCACTGTATTCCCGGCTGTACCATTGATGTCGTAAGGAACAATATGGAACCTGATGTATCCCGTGGATGGAGAAACTCCCCTTGCTGCAAGATCAGCTTTGGAAAACTCACCATTCTGGTTGACCAGGGTAGTCCATACGCCATTGCTTTCTATAGCCACTTCAAGGTAATTGTCTTCCTCCTCGAAAGGATCAAGAGTATCCCCATCAAAAGGAGAAAGGTCTTTCGGATAACCACCGACGGTTATACTGCCGTCGTCATCCATATCTACATAGATCCGCACATAAGCAGGGGTATCGTCATCGGTTACAGTGCTCTGTAAGACTATGGTTCCTGATACGCTTGCTTCATTCGCCGGAATTAGAGTTGAATCAACGATAACCGGTTTATCTCCATCAGGGTCAAGATATACATTACGCGGCAATATTGTCTTATTCTCCGCTGCATCTATTGCGGTAACGGTAAGGGGGAAAAGCCAGGTTGCATTTCCCTGATCTGTCGCATAGGCGGCATCATCATAGGCATAGGCATCAAAGGTTGTTACCCAGGAATCATTTGTGCCGGTATTATTAAAAGTAACAGGAGAAGTAGTAGAATTATCCCTGCCGCCGGTAATTGTCAGCGATTCAATTATTCCATTGTCTAATGTTGTTCCCCGAACAGTTACCGTACCGTTAACATTGGCATCAACAGCCGGCTCTATATAGGTTACTGTTGGTTCAGTAGTGTCAATGACAACGGTAAGAGAGTTTGTAGCTTCTCTGCCCCAGGTATCCAGGGCTTTTACAGTTATAGTTTTATTGCCATCATCAGTATTTAAAACAAGATCTACACCCTTTGCATAATTCCAGGTGCCGTCTAAATTATCAGTGACACCGGTATTGGTGAACGCGCCTCCATTAACGCTTATCAGGACAGAGTCGATGCCGCTGGGATCACTTATACTTGTGCGTAATGTAAAGTTATTATTTAGAAGAGCTCCCGGTAGATCAGCGCCGGAAATTGTCCGTGTCGCGCCGCTATAGCGATCCGTCAGAGTGATGTCCAAAATTGAAAGAGCAGGCAGGCTTCGGTCGACAGCCACATTATATGCCGCAGTCGTAGTAGTAACAGCAGCGACACCGTAAATCGCTTCCCCGATATCGCTTGCCCTTAGCTCAACAGGGTATGCCGTACCGGACTCTGCCAAACCTGAAAGATCATGGGAGAAAGAAACACTGACACCGCTTGTTCCCGGACCGGTAACTGCAGTCCAGCTTTCAAGCCCCCCATCCAAAAAATCACCGTCCTTATTTAAGTCGAACCTTATTTCTATTGTAGAGGCATCAACTCCGTCATCGTCGGTAATTGTGCCGCTAATTGTTCCCCCGGTCCCGAATAGGTTAACCGCCGGAGCTTCATTAAGATTAAGCTGGCTGAAAACCGGAAAATTACCGGACTGATCAATATTAATATTCAATATATTGTCAGCGCTTATATTACCCGCCCCATCTACCGCCCGCACATGAACATCATAAGCCCCGTTCGAATATCCAACCGTTGTGTTTATTCTGTGACTCCAACTGAAGGTACCGATAGCAAGACTCCAGTCTGTCCAGTCCCCTGCTGCCGGATTACCAGGGGTAACTGCCGCATCTACGCCTACCCACACATAAACCTTATCTACAAGTCGTGTGTCACTTGCTTCTCCTCTAACAAGGAGAGAGCCGTTTACCGTATCTTCATCTGAAGGCTGGAAGAAACCTATACCTGGTCCGGTTGTGTCTATGGTGAAGTAGCGGTCTATGGTAAATATTTTATCGTAGTTATCGGTAAAGATCAGTTGATAGGAAACCTGACCATCCACTGTAATTACATAATCATAGGACCATGTGTAATCAATATTGTTTGAAGTTGAAGGTGTAACGCTAATTGGCGCATCTGTGCCAAATTTAATTTCTACACTCTTCATTCCACTGGCATCACTTGCTGTACCGGAAATAGTTACATCACTCTTATGATAAGTTCCCTGGTCAGGTGTGTCAATTGTACCGGCCGGATTGGCAAGATCGATACTGAATAAAACAGTTGCCACTGAAGAATCATCCGAGCGCCTTAAGTTATCCCATTTATAGATATCAACCCCATAATCACCGGAGAAGTTTACATCTGTTGCTCTCAGCTGGAAACTATACTGCCCATCAGTTATACCGCTGAATATATGTGACCAGGTTACAACATTTCCATCAATAGCAGGTTGCCCGGTAACAGCAGCCCAGGCCTCAAGACCTCCATCTAAGAAATCACCGTCATTATTGGAATCGATCCTTATTTCTATAGAGTCGCTCTTTACAGCATCATCATCTTCAACAGTACCCGAGATCTGCAGGGAGGGTGGCAAGAGGTTATTATGTGCTGTCTCTATGGTGCTCAGCGTACTCAAGGATATTATAGGCCTGTCAGAAATCTGGTTTACAGCAAAATCCCGGCGCGGCGAACTGTCGATTAAATTATTAGGATCTGTGTAATTATTACCTGAATCCACCCCGACAACGTAGAGGGTGTAGTCTCCGTCTGCCAGCGAGATTGTATCTATGCTACCGTTCCAGGCATAAGCGCCGGTGAGTAGTGTCCAGTCCGCCCCCGGTGCAACCGGGTTGAAGGCGGGCGCTTCAGTTATTCCATCAACAAACTCAGGCCCTACATGGTAATAGACCTTTTCCAATTTATAGCCATCATTTGCCTGGCCGGAAATATTTATTGTCCCGTTTACAACCTGGAAGGTAGCAGGCTGACTTATTCCTGTAATAACCGGAGGATTAACATCTATAATAACCTGCCGGTCAAGGGTAGTTTCCGCCGCTGAATTGTCAGTTGCCCTTACCTGGTATGAAACAACCTGTTCAGATGTTCCCGCAGCGGGAACTGTGTAGCTATAGCTCCAGTTTGCGAAGCTGTCGGCTGTAGAAACCGGATACCAGTCAGTTCCCCCGTTAAAGGTTATCTCCACAGCCGCTACACTGTTTGCGTCTGTAGCGGTTCCGGTTATGGGAAAATCAGCATTCATCACCGCGCCGCTTTCAGGGCCGGAAATAATAAGGGTGGGAGGTCCGTAATCGATATAAAAATCTACAACCTGACCAAGGGTCCAACCATAGTTAGAGGCATCTCCATAAACACTATTATCCGCCGTATTTATATCCCGGGTTCGTACCTGCGTGGTATGGGGACCCTGATTCAGGGTTGAAATGTCATGATACCAGGAAATAAGAGTTCCGATGTTGGCCGGGGGATTGGAAACATCAACCCAGCCGTTATTATCATTGGGATAACCAACTGCGCCAGTATCCGGATCGAGCCGGATCTGGATACCACCTGCAGCGCCGGCGCCGTCGTCATCCCCGATATTGCCGGTAATCCGGGCATTCCGCCCCAAAGCATTATCGGTTGCTCCTTCCACAAGATTTGTCAGTTCGATAGTGGGCCTGTCCGTATTCTGATCAACATTCAGGTTCAGGGTCTGGTATCCTGATAGGTTTCCTGAGACATCCTCGGTTATTATTACTACCTTATAGGCGCCTGTGGGCTCAACCGGGCTTGTATCAAGGTTGTAGCTCCAGATAAGGGAAGACCCCAGATCATTCCAGGAAGGATCTGTCAGCGCGGGGGGTGTTGTGGCCTGAAGACCATGCCACAGATAGGTGTGGGTTACCTGCCGGTTATCATTAACCTCTCCCCGGATTATTATTGTACCGTTCACCGTTGATCCCTCAGCCGGTTGGGTAAAAGCAACAGTCGGCGGGGTCTGGTCAATGCCAATAGGCCTGTCTTTAGTTCCAACTGTACCGGAAGCATCTGTTGCCCGGATCTGTAAATTGTAGTCGCCATCAACATAGTTGGCATCTGTGTCTATCGGAACAATAAAGGAAAATGTAACAGGGGTAGTATCAGTGGATGGGGTAATTGTAAAATCAGTTCCTGAAACATAGGTTTTTGTATAGGTACTCCCCTGCATTTCAATTGCGATGCCGGTAACACCGTTAAAATCCACCGCCTCGCCGCTGACAGTAAAGTTGTCTTTAACAACTGTGGAAGCAGCGGGCGCTGTAAGAGTTATCGATGGCGGACCGTAATCTATGGTAAAGGGATAGTCATTCGTTTCAACCCAATGAATATTTGCAGTGCCGTAGATACTCCAGTCGGCGCCGGCAAAAATGTCCATAGCCCTGAACCTAATTAAGTAATTACCCTGCGTTATACCTATGAGGTTGGTTTTTGCCTGCACCAGCACCGTATTTGATGTGGTCATGACCGGGTTAAGATCACTCCACGTGGCGCCACTATTCAGCGAATACTGAATTTTATCAACATCCACCCCATCATCATCTTCCACCGTAAAAAGAATTGCCGGGTCCTTACCCAGGGCATTTGGTCCTGCATAGGTTATGCTGTTTGCAGTTATCCGGGGTTTATCCGAACTCTGATCAATATCAATGGAGTATGATATCACTTTCTCATTCAGAGCCTTATCCCTGGCAACAATCCATATTTTATACAAACCATCAGTAAAACTTGTTGAATCAAGGACAGCCTGGTATGGGGGGGTAGGCCAGAGTGTTCCACCTGCCGTAGCAAAGCCGGGAGCGGGGTCTGCATCCGGAAGAACCCAGTATTTTACTCCCGTAAGACCATTTACATCAGAGGCTGATACACTGAAATCTACTGTGCCGTTTACCTTGTTGGTTCCTACTATCGGTGAGACAGAATTGAAAGTTACAATTGGTAGAACAGTATCCACAATGATGCTTCTGCTCAGGGTTGTGGTCCGGCCGGCCTTGTCCTCCAGGATGATGGTATAATCGTACTGACCATTTGTGGGTACTGCATCCGGTTCATTGTCCAGGCTCCAGGGGGAGCTTGTTCCGGTCAAAGCAAGGTTGAGTACTTCGGTAACTGCGGCCCCGTTCAGGCTACGGCTAATGATAAGAGCGGTCAGGCCATTTGTGTCACTGGCAACTCCGGTAAGTGAGTATGTAGTATTGATATAAGTTTCGGCGCTGGTAACTCCTGTTTCAGTCAGAGTTGGCGCCCCGTTATCAAAACCGAATGTTCGGATAACTTCGGCGCTTAAATTACTACCGCGATCCTCAGCCTTAACATGAATGGTGTAGTTATCCTCTGCCAGACTGACCAAACTGATGGTTGCATCCCAATTTATATTTCCCTGCGCAAGCTCCCACCCGGAAATATCAGGGGCAACTGCGCCCTGAAGCCCAATCCAATAGTACACTTTAAGGGTGTCATCCGATGCTGTGCCCGCAATAGTTATGGCTGAACCGCTGCTCCATGCGCCCTCTATTGGCACATCGATGAAAACCTCCGGGGGCGTACGGTCAACAAAATACTGCATCTCTCTGAATGCGGTTGCGCCTGATTCATCAGTAGCCCTCAGGCACAGTAAAACATTATTTACCCCTGCAGGGACATCTAGTGTTATTTTATTATAGCCCGGATATGGTGAGCTGCCGGGCTCAGGTGTTGTTGATACGGTAACAGGTATGGTTGTACCACTGCCGTCGTTGACAAAAGCTTCCGCCTCTATTGAAGCTATGGCGTTATCATCTTCAATAAGGGCATAAACCTCCCCATCAATGCCAAGATAGTGGCCTGTCTCAGGAGTAATATCTTTAAGAACAGGAGCGGAGCTGTCTATAAGGAATTGAACCGTGGAAGTATTTTCTGCACCACCCTTATCGGTAACGGTCATAGCGCCATAATAGCTACCATTGGTCAGGGGTGAGCCTCCATTTTTCAGTGTAAACTCAAAGTTAACTGAAAGCCCCTCTCCGGGAGAAGTAAAGGTACCCGGAGCTTCAAAATCCACAGTGTAAGGAGGAATGGGAGAATCCGTTACCCGGAACTTAATAGCGTCAGCGGTCGGATCTATTCCATCTTTGTCATCAGAAACATAGCCGATAACAGGAACACCCTTACCAAGAACATTATCAGTTGCGGGAAGATTGGGATCAAGATTGCTGAATGATATTGTCGGTTTATCAGTATCAACATCAAGGTAAAAATCGGGCCGGGTTGTATTGGTCAACCGAAGATTGACAAGATCGTTATATAATATAAAACCTGAATCAACCTCTGTCTGATCGACACTGCCTATTTCATTAATGGGGGGGAAAAGCTCCCCCGCGGGGACCACCTGGTCCCAGATATCGGCTGCATGGTACATATAAGCACTTGCATTTCCAACAATATCAGTTATCTCAACAAAGTACTCATAGTCTGTTTTATCCGGAAAAGTACCGTCAGTACCGTCAAAAAGAAAGCGGGTAAACCAGTTATTTGTTCCATCTGCTGTTTTAGCTGCAACAAAAGCGCCGGAAGCCTTATAAATAGAGACAACAATGCTGTCTATTGGTGATGCATCGTATGCCTCCCCGCGTATATCAATATAGGTGCTTTTTGTTGGTTTTTGAACGCCGTATGTCTGGGGAACCGTAATAAGCACTGTGGGAGCTATATTATCAATAATAAGAAGGACTGAAGTTATTGTTTTTTTATTTGATCCATCTGTTACGGTTATCAGGACATCCTTGGGCCCATCACTGAAATCCGTTGAAATTAGATTATAACTCCAGTTCCCATTAGATGTTTCAGCCTGAAACTCCTGTCCATCCAATATTACTGATAGTGACTGAATACCAATATCGTCATCATAGGCGCCGCTTAAAGAAACCGTTCCCGCAATATAATCACCATCAGAGTGGCTTGTAATACTTAGCGTCGGAGGATTTATATCAACTTTCTCCCCAAGACCGACCTCAAATGGATTTTTGCAGGTTAAAAGCAATAGAGAGATTATCAGAAATACCAATGTTGATTTTACAAATTTCAATACAAAGCCCCCATAATTTATCGGACTGACCTGCTATAAAATTTTACTTTTTTATTTAATTGTATGGCCCAGAGGCTCACTATTTATAAATATATTACTTTTTTTTAAAAAAACCATTTTAAGTCCTCACTCAAAAGAGAGGGTAAGAAGAAGGGGCAGATGGTCTGAATAGCCGCAGGCAAGGTCTGTATTCCACCTTAGCGGGAATCCATTATCATTAAGCATAAAATCTTTTTTAACTACCTCAAAACTGTTATAGACCAGCCCACTGCAGTCAAAAAGACCTGCGGAGATAAGCATATGATCAATAGTTTCCCATAAATCGCCATACACGTAGGAGCCCTCATTATTCGAATCATTCCATGAAGAATATAGAACAACTCTTATTCCATGAACACCTGTATTATCAGGGGTCATAGTAAGGAAAAGACTTTTACTTCCATAGCTTTCCGGCGCCGGCTCTTCTGCAGGAATAAGCGCTGTTTGGTACTTTCCGGCTATGCGAATGTATTCATCTACATTCTCATTCAGATCACCGAGCACAACAATATCAGCGTAAGGCTGTTCAAGATGAATCTTTCGCAATTTTCTTGCAATCAAAGCGGCAGCCTCCAGACGCTGAAACTCCGTTTCTTCGGCCCCTCCAAGTTTTGACTTCCAGTGATTATTAAAAATAATAAGAGACTTTCCCCAACAATTAATTTCAACTTCAATAATATAGCGTGGGGAATAGGTGGTTTGCAGGTCGAAACAATGGGTGTGAACATTGTCTATTGGAAATCTGCTTAAAAGCGCCAGGTTCACGGCAGTTCCTTCTGTAGGAATGAAAAGAGCATACCTGTATCCCATACCTTCAAGATAATTATCTTTTAATTGAAGGAGTGCATTTTGATTCTCCACTTCTTGAAAAGCAAGAATATCCGGCCCAAGATAGATTGAGGCTTTAATAACCTCTGCTATATTCATAAGTTTGATGTGAAAAAGTTCTGTTGTCCACTGCCCTGCACCCGGATCATATTTGTTGTATTCGGTGCCATTATCAATATCATCAAAGAGATTTTCTACATTATAAGATAGAATAGTAACTTCCGTATGCTCTAAGAATGATTGCCCCAGATAACATCCGGGAATGTAAAAAAATACCGGGAATATAAAGAATAGAGAAATCGATATAATATGTCC